>NZ_JAMYMJ010000007.1:0-176762 GCF_040318435.1 Mesorhizobium sp. M1143
CCCCGCCCCCCGGGGGGGCGGGGCCCGCCCGGCCCGGGCCGTGTGACCAGCCCGGGGCCTCAAAAACCCCCCCCCCCCCACCCCCCCCCCCCCCCCCAACCCGGGGGGCCGCCCCCCGCCGCCCGCCGCCCCCCACGACTTCATCGAGCATTTGCCCGATGGCTACGACACCGAGCTCGAGCAGCGCGGCGGCAATCTCTCGCTCGGCCAGCGCCAGCTGATCAGCTTTGCCCGCGCGCTGGTGGCGGACGCCAAGATCCTGGTGCTCGACGAGGCCACGGCGAGCATCGATTCCTACACCGAGATGCTGATCCAGAAGGCGCTGGTCACGCTGCTGGAGGGGCGCACCGGCCTGGTCATCGCCCATCGGCTGGCGACCATACGCGGCGCCGACCGCATCATCGTTTTACAGAACGGCGAGATCGTCGAAAGCGGCAACCACGAGCAGCTGATGGCGGCCAAGGGCCTCTATGCCAGGCTCTACAACATGAACTACGCATCGTTCGACGATATTGCCGAGGAAGACATAGGCGCGCTGGCCGGCAAGGCGACGTGAGCTGCTGCCGGTTCGGCTCGACTGGAAATGGTGCGGGGCCAAAACTCGTCGTCGACCAATTCGGCTTCAGATGTCGACACGTTTAAGCTCGCCTTCCAGCGTAAGCTCGGCGTCACGCCTGCCGGCGCGTTCGGGTGGACGAGCCGCCGGCCGCCTTAAGGGCGATCCCGCGCAAATTCTGAATTCTACGCGCCGCCCAGCGCGCGTGATGGCACGCCGAGCTTGCGCCTGAACCTCAGCAAACGCCGTGATGATGGCTTTCGTTCCTTAGCCGTCGGATGAAAATCGCCGGGGAACAGGAAGGCTTGCTGGGAGTTTAGTTCTTCGAGCCGCGCCGTGAACGGCGCGGCAGCGAAGGAGACGGCATATGGGCCTGGGTACCATTCTTATTATCATCCTGATCATCGCGTTGCTCGGCGGCTTCAGCGGCCTCGGCGGCGGCCCGTTCTACGGCACTGGTTACTATGGCGGCGGTGGCCTCGGGCTGGTGCTGATCATCGTGATCATTCTGGTTGTTCTCGGGCGAATATAGCGTCGCCATTGGCGGCCGCCGAGTTTCTACGGCGGCCGCGTTTTCGCCTGACATCGAGGTTTGAAGACATGGCAGCTGAAGACATTGCTGGTCCGGACTGGGCCGGCGTCGGCGCGAGCGAGAGCGAACGCGACGAGCTGGGATATCCTAATGGTGGCACTATCCGAAGGCGGCGGGCGTAAGCTGCAGACCCCGACACCCGCCTGGCGGCCGTGGCGTTCATCGAGGCGGATCGGACGCTTCGAGAAACCCAGGACGGCGACGAGGCGGGTCCGGCCTTTCTCGCTATTGTCGACAAGGGCAGCATCGGCCTGAAGGCCGCAATGGCAGGCACGCCTTACGCCTGAACGCGGTCAACCCGCCGTAACTCCGCCAGCAGAAACACCACCAGCACGCAGCACAGCAGGCCAAGCGACAATGGCAGTCCCTGATGTCCGGTCAGTTGCATCGCCAGCCCGGCCACGGGTGAGCCGACGATGCCGCCTACCCCCCATACGAACGCGAAGGCGGCATTGCCGGAGATCAAGGCTTGACCGGTGAAACGCTCGCCGAGCTGGATCAGCGACAGCGTGTAGATCCCGAACGAGACCCCGCCCCAGACGAAGAAGAGCGGCCAGACAAGCCATGTAGCGAAGAGCAACGGCAACAGCAAACAACCGGCCAGGCAAGCCAGGACACAGAACAGCATCATCGGCTTCGAGCCAAACCGTTCGGCGGCGCGCCCAAGCACGACCTGCAGCACGGCATTGCCGGCGATGAAACAGGTGATGAGCGAAGCGATGCGCTGCTCAGTGCTGCCGAGCGCGGCACCATAGACCGCGAACAGCGAAAGCAGGACTTGCTCGAAGGCGGCAGCCGTGAAGACTGCGAACAAGAGCAGCGGCGCCAGCGCGAAGAAGCCGCCGACCGACACCGCTTCGCCCTCACGCGGCATGTCGGGCAGGCGTGGCGCGACGGCAAGCACGATCAGGCCGCAGACAAGGAAGGCCGCGCTGCCGATGATGAAGGGTGGCCATCCTTGCGTGCCGACCAAGCCTAGCGACAGCGGGCCGAGGCCAAAGCCGGCGGAAACGATGGAGGAGTATAGGCCCATGATGCGGCCTCGGCGTGCGGCGGGTGTGATCGAGACCAGCCAGGTTTCACTGATCACGTAAAGCGGATTGGCAAAGAAGCCGAGCAGGAAGCGCAACGGCATCCAGGCCCATACATCCTGCGTCCAGGCAATCGCGATCAGGACGGTTGCTGCCAGGATCGAACACACAACCGCAAAGCGCGCCGCGCCCACCCGCCGGACCAGCGCCGGCGTGAAGAGCGACGATATAATGAAACCCAGAGGCGTCATCGCGGCCGAGAGGCCGATAAGGCCCGGTGTCGTCCCTTGCCGTTCCAGGATGAAGCTGAGCAGCGGATACGTCAGCCCCTGTGCTATGGCGAACACCGTAACTGTCGCGATGATGCCGGCCATCGCGGCCCATGCGATGAGGTTCTCCGGCGGTGACGTCGCGTCTTCGGCGCTCATGCCGACTTCGAAGCAGGATCGGCACGTTCCGGCAAGTGCAAATGCCGGCAAAACGCCGCGGTACGCCCAAACAGGCGGGCGGGTCTTATCCGCGACATCAGCTCACACTTGCCAGAAGCGTTTGACGATTTCGGCCTCGACCTGGCGTCTGGTCAGACCGATATCGTCGATCAGGTGCGGATTGGCCTCCGCCATCTGCTTGAGGTCCCAGCGAAAGCGTATCCGCTCGCGCCAGGCCGCGATCATGCCCCGCGGGCCCGTCGGACGCCGGCCCGATGACACCGCCTTTTCCGGCAAGGCTGCACGAGCAGAAGCAAGGGTATCGTTCATGGCAACCTCCATTCGGTTTGAGGGGCGACAGCCCTCGGCTTGAAAGAGGTTGAATTCTGCCGCATGCGGACGGCGCCGTAATTAAGCGCGGCCAAATAGTTCTCAAAAGTTCCAAAGCAGTTAGAGCACCTCGCCGATTCATCGAAACGACGAGGTGCTCAACTCCTTGTTTTGACGCCATACGTCCGTGAAGCGCTCTGCGCTTTCCCGTGGGAAAACCGCCTTCACACCTTTCCTGGAATTGCTCTATAGATGCGCGTTATGCAGGGATCGCGCTTTGCCTTTGGTCCGTTCGTGCTTGATCCGGGTGCGGGAACGCTCCTTCGGGACCAAGTTCCCGTCGCCGCCGGCCACCGCGGACTGCAGCTGCTGGCGGCGCTCGTCGCCCGGCCCGGCGAGATCGTGGCCAAGGCCGAGTTGATGGATGCGGCATGGCCAGGCACCGCCGTTGAGGAAGGCAACCTCACCGTCCAGATTGCGCAATTGCGCAAGCTGCTGGGTCCGGCCACGAACGGCGGAGAATGGATATCGACCGTTCCGCGCGTCGGCTATCGCTTCGCCGGCGCCATCGAACAGCTCGGCGACGAGAAGCGACAGGCTTTGCCGCTGCCCGCCAAACCGTCGATAGCCGTGCTGCCCTTTGCCAATTTCAGCAACGACCCCGAGCAGGAAGCCTTCGCCGACGGGTTGACCGAAGACCTGATCACCGACCTGTCGAGGATCGGCGGCCTGTTCGTCATCGCGCGCAACTCGACCTTTGCCTACAAGGGCAAGGCGGTGGATGTGCGCGAGGTCGCCAGAGAACTTGGCGTGCGCTATCTGTTGGAGGGCAGCGCCAGACGCGCCGCCGGGCGCGTGCGCATCAACGCCCAGCTGGTCGACGCGCTGAGCGGCGAGCATTTGTGGGCAGACCGCTTCGATCGCGGCCTGAAAGATATTTTTGCCGTTCAGGACGAGGTGACGGCCAAGATCGTCGAGGCGCTGCTTGGCCGGCTGCGCGCGCCGCTGCCGCGCAACCGGCCCCGAAATCTCGAGGCCTACGATCTGTGCGTGCGGGCCCGCAACCTGATCGACGTCTCGCCGGAGACGGCGCGCGAAGCGCATCTGTTGCTGACGCGCGCGCTTGCGCTCGATCCGGACTATGCCGAAGCCTATCGCTGGCTTGCCATGAACCACTGGATGGGATGGGTGCATTGGGGAGAGCCCATTGAGCCTGCCCGCGGCCTTGCCCTGGAACTGGCGCGCAAGGCTGTGGCGATCGATCCCAACGATGCCGGCTGCCACTGGGTGCTTGCCAACCTGCTTGCCTATGAGCGCAGATTCGACGAGGCGGATGTGGGATTTGCCAAGGCGTTCGAGCTCGACCCGAACGAGGCCGATGCCTGGGCGACATTGTCCGACATCGCGGTCCTGGCCGGGCGCGTCGAGGAGGGCCTCGACTATATCAGCAAGGCGTTCCGGCTGAACCCGTTTCCGGCAAGCTGGTACTATCTGACGCTCGGCCAGGCGCAATATGCGGCGCGCGACTATGAAGCCGCCGTCGAGACGACGCGCCGGGACGAGACGTATCGGACAAGCTCGCGCCGTTTCCTTGCGGCAAGCCTTGCGCAACTCGGCCGGATCGACGAGGCGCGCGCCGAGGTCGACCTGTTCCTCGTCGCGAACCCACATTTCACCACCCGTCACTGGGTCGAGACGGAGCCGTTCCGCGACACTGCCACGCTCGACCATTTCGTCGATGGCTTCCGAAAGGCCGGCCTTCCGGAGTGACGGACCGGCGTGCTGGATCGATGCCAGGCACCGTCGGTTGCGGATCAATCCTGCCAATGTTTGCACGTCGCGAGGCCGCTCGACCGATCTTGCTTCCGCGAGCAGTCATCCAACAGCGATTGCAGCGAAGCGGCGCGCGAAACCTCTGTCACGGTGAAGCCGGCTGGAACGGCCACGATCGATCCGGCCACGGGTGAGCGCTGGGTGGCGGCTGGCGACTGCCTGTTGCGCTCTCGTCTGCAATGCCGGCATCACGGTCGCCGTGGGCAATGATCGGCTTGCCTCATTGAGCTTTTAGCGACGCGCTCCGACAACTCGCGATGATTTTTCTAGATGCCATTTGTCGAAGCACGATCTTTTCCGAAAGCCGGTTTCCACTTTTCGGGACCATGCTCTAGCGGCTGTCTGTTTCTTGTTGCTGGCGCGATCGGAAGTCACCCGCACAACCTGGTTATCTGAGCGCCCTTTAGCTTCCTTGTTTGAGGTCGGCGGCGGGAGTAATAGTCGCCAAGGAATTGCGAGGAGGAAGAGATGACGCTGAACTTCGACCCGAAGGCGAAGGCCACGGCGTTGTACCATGGCGAATTCCGACCGATGTTCATTGGCGGCAAGTGGGTCGCGGCGCAGTCCGGCCACGGCATGCAGGCACTCAATCCGGCAACAGGCGAGGTGCTGGCGACAGTGCCGCGCGGCGGGGCTGCCGATATCGACTCGGCGGTGGCCGCCGCGCGCGCGGCCTTCGAAGGCTCATGGTCCAAATTCTCGCCCTACGAGCGGCAGTGCGTGCTGCTCAGGATCGCCGATCTCTTCGAGACGCATTGGGAAGAGCTCAGCGTTTCCGACACGCTGGATATGGGGCTGCCGATCACGCGCACGCTCGCTAACCGGCGCCGCGTCATCGGCATGCTGCGCTTCTATGCCGGCATGGCGACGGCGCTGCATGGCGAGACGATCGACAATTCGATTCCCGGCGAGATCGTCACCTTCACCCGGCGCGAGCCGGTGGGCGTCGTTGGTGCGATCATTCCCTGGAACGCGCCGACCGCCGCCTCGATTTGGAAGATCGCGCCGGCGCTGGCGACGGGCTGCACCATCGTGCTGAAACCGTCCGAGGATGCGTCGCTGACGCCGCTGCTGATCGCGCAACTGATGCAGGAAGCCGGCGTGCCCGACGGCGTCGTCAACGTCGTCACCGGCACCGGGGCCGAAGCCGGTGCGCGGCTCGCCGAACATCCAGACGTCAACAAGATCGTTTTCACCGGATCGACGCTGACCGGCCAGGCCATTGCGCGGGCAGCCGTGGCCAACCTCAAGCGCGTTTCGCTGGAACTCGGCGGCAAGTCGCCGATCATCGTCTGCCGCGACGCCGACATCGACAAGGCTGTTCCGATCGCGGCGATGGCGGTGTTCGTGCATTCGGGCCAGATCTGCATTGCAGGCTCGCGGCTGTTCGTGGCGCGCGAAATCCATGACGAGTTCGTCCGACGGCTCGCCGATTTCGCCGGCAGACTGCGAATCGGCCATGGCATCGAGGCCGAGACGGAAATCGGACCGCTCATCAATGCCAGGCAGGCAGCCAAGGTGGAGGGCTATATCAGGGCCGGCAGCGACGAAGGCGCCGAACTGGTCGCCGGCGGCTCGCGGCTGACCGGCGAGCTCTACGATGGCGGCAACTTCATTGCGCCGACGGTCTTCGGCGCCGTGTCGGACCAGATGACCATCGCGCGCGAGGAGATTTTCGGCCCGGTGATTTCGGCGATGCCCTTCGACACGCTCGACGAAGCGGTGGCGCGTGCCAATGCGACGCCCTATGGCCTGGCCGCCGGCATCTTCACGACACATCTGGGCACCGCGCACAAGCTTGCCCGCCGCGTCAAGGCCGGCTCGGTCTGGGTCAACATGTACCATGCCATCGACCCGGCGGTGCCGTTCGGCGGCATGAAGATGTCGGGCTATGGCCGTGAGGGCGGCATCGAGCATCTGCACGAGTATCTGGAGACCAAGTCGGTCTGGATCCAGACCGACTGATATTCGCGCGGCGTACTCTGCGAAATCACGATGAAACCAAAACGGCCAGGACGGCGGCGCAGTCACCGGCTTTGACCAGGCCGGGGAAATGCCGCGCCGCCAGAATGCCGGACATTTTTGCCCGGATTTCCTGCGGAGCGATGCCGGTGCGGCCGGTGGAATGGATGCGCCCCAGCACCGAGCCTTCTTTCACAGGCTCGCCGAGATCGACCATGGTTTCGATCATGCCGTCGTCCTCGGCGAAGGAGAAGCAATCGCCCGACGGCATGTCGAGCCACTGCGTCGGGCTCTTCTCTACTGCACCGGCGACAATGCCGGCATGACGCAGCACATTGCTGATGCCGCGCCGCGCAATCCGCACCGTCTGTGCGCGCGAGGTGCCGCCGCCACCAAGCTCGGTGCTGACGAAGACCTTGCCCATTTCCTCCGCCGCCGTGTCGTACATGCCGACGGAGTCGATCTCGATCATGCGCATCGAGAACGGAGCCGCGAATGCGGCGACCGCGTCGAAGGCTTTCTGCTCCAGTGCCTTGTCGGGCACCGTGTGCGCGGCACAGAAGGGCACGAAATCCAGCGTCCTGCCGCCGGAGTGGAAATCGAAGACGAGGTCGGCGCGCGGCAGCAGTTCGCGTTGAAAGTAGTCGGCGATCTTCTCGGTCACCGTGCCGTCGGGGCGGCCGGGAAAGCTGCGGTTCATATTGCCCTTGTCGATCGGCGACGTCCGGGTGCCGGCGCGGAAGGCCGGATAGTTCATCGCCGGCACAATGATCACCGTGCCGCTGACCTGTTTGGGATCGAGCGTGCGGGCAAGATCGTAGAGCGCCAGCGGCCCCTCATACTCGTCGCCATGGTTGCCGCCGGTGAGCAGCGCGGCCGGCCCCTTGCCGTTGCGGATGACGCAGATCGGGATCATCACCGAGCCCCAGGCCGAGTCGTCGCGGCTGTAGGGCAGGCGCAGGAAACCATGTTGCACGCCGTCCTTGTCGAAATCGACGGTCGGCGCGATCGGAGATGGGCGGAGGCTAGGCATCGGGCTCAATTCTTCACCACAAGTTTGCGCGGTACATTGGCGAGGCACTCTACACCGGTTTCGGTGATCAGGATGGATTCGGTGATTTCCAGTCCCATCGTCTCCAGCCACAGGCCGGTCATGAAATGGAAGGTCATGCCGGGCTTGAGTTCGGTGCGGTCGCCGGGGCGCAGGCTCATGGTGCGTTCGCCCCAATCCGGCGGATAGGATAGGCCGATGGAGTAGCCGGTGCGGTTGTCCTTGACGATGCCGTATTTCTTCAACACGGCGAAAAAGGCATTGGCGATGTCCTCGCAGGCATTGCCGGGTTTCGCCGCCGCAAGCCCCGCCTCCATGCCTTCCAGCGTCGCCTTCTCGGCATCGAGGAATTCCTGTGTCGGCTTGCCGAGAAAGACGGTGCGCGACAGCGGGCAATGGTAGCGGTTGTAGCAGCCGGCGATCTCGAAGAAGGTGCCCTCGCCCGACTTCATCGGCTGGTCGTCCCAGGTGAGATGTGGCGCCGAGGCGTCGGCGCCCGACGGCAGCAGCGGCACGATCGCCGGATAGTCGCCGCCGACGCCATCGACACCGCGCGTGCCGGCATCGTAGATCTCGGCGACCAGATCGCATTTGCGCATGCCGACCTGGATCTTGTCGACGATGCGCTGGTGCATGGCTTCGACGATGCGGGCCGCCTTGCGCATATAGTCGATTTCAGTCGGGCTCTTCACCGCGCGCTGCCAATTGACCAGCGCTGTCGCGTCGACGAAGCGGGCGTTGGGCAGGTGCTTCTGCAACGCGGCGAAGGCGGCAGCCGAGAACCAGTAATTGTCCATCTCGACGCCGACGGTCAGCTTGCCCCAGCCGCGATCACTAAGCACGCTTGCCAAAAAATCCATCGGGTGGCGCTCGGTCGACTGCACGTAGTGGTCGGCATAGCCGACGATGTTGTCATGCGCGAGATAGGCGGTGCGCTTGGCGCCATTGGCATCCTGGCCGCGACCGTACCAGACCGGCTCGCCCGATGGTGGCACGATCACCGCCTGATGCACATAGAACGACCAGCCATCATAGCCGGTCAGCCAGGCCATGTTGGATGGGTCGCTGATAACAAGCAGATCGACGCCTTTCCCCTCCATGGCTTTTCGCGTCTTGGCGAGGCGATCCGCAAATTCGGCGCGCGAGAATTTCAGGTTCGGTTGCATTGTTCTTGGTCCTCGTTTGTTGGGCCTTGCGACCAGCATCAGCTTTCAAAAATGGTTCCGGCATTGGCCGCCCGCGCCCGGTCGCGAGCGAGCGTGGCGATCGCCGTATCCTGCACGCCGGTGCCGGTGAGGTCGGCAATGGTGATATCGCTGGGTGAGCGCCTTCCGTGCCGTTCGCCGGCGATGATCTGGCCGAGTTCGGTGACCTCGGCATCGGCTCCCATCACGCCCGATGCGATGGCGTGATGCAGTTCTCCCAGACGCCGTGTCTGCTTGGCGCTGTCGGCGACATAGAGATCGGCCATGCGCAGGATCGCCGGCGCGATCTCGTTCTTGTGTTCGGCATCCGAGCCCATGGCGGTGATGTGCTGCCCGGCAACGACAAAGCCGGCCTTGATCAGCGGCTCGGTCGACGGCGTGGTGGTGACGATGATGTCGGCGCCGATGGTTGCTTTGGCTGCATCCGGCTCGGCGCGCACGAGGACGCCAAGTTCTTCGCGCAGCGCGCCTGCGGCCGCCTCCGCCTTGACGGCATCGCGCGCCCAGATACGTGCCTCGGCGATCGGCCGCACCAACATGAGCGCTTCGAGTTGCAGCCCGGCTTGCACGCCGGCGCCGAAGATTGCGGCGACGGACGAATCCGGCCGCGACAGATGCTTCGCCGCGACGGCGCCGGCAGCAGCGGTGCGGACATCTGTGAGATAGCCATTGTCCAGCAGCAGCGCCTCGACCACACCGGTTCTTGCCGAGAGCAACACCATCATGCCGCCCCCGCTGGGCAGACCGAGCTTCGGATTGTCGAAGAAGCCGGAGCTTATCTTAACGGCGAAACCGTCTATTCCAGGCACATAGGCCGACTTCACATCGACCTCGCCGCGCTGCTCGTGAATGTCCAACCGCAGGATCGGCGGCATCGCCACCGGCAATGTGGCGAGCGCGCAGAAAGCGTTTTCGACGCAGGCGACCGCGTCGAGATCGAGCGGCACGATTGTGCGCAGTTCCTTCTCGGTGAGGATGGTCATCGGACTCATGTGTCGCGCTCCGTACTAGCGCGCACGACGAAGGATAGTGTTCCGTCACACCCCCCTCTGGCCTGCCGGCCATCTCCCCCGCAAGGGGGGAGATTGGACTGCACTCCTGCCTTCGCCAATCTCCAGCGCAGCAAGAACAGCGACCGCATCGAAGCTGCCGATCTCCCCCCTTGCGGGGGAGATGTCCGGCAGGACAGAGGGGGGTGGGCGGGAATTCGGCGTGGGAGAGCTTTCATGCCGCGCGCTCCGCGATTGCGTCACCGCAGACGATCTTGCGATGCGTGTTCATGTCGATATTGCGGCCCGAGAGAAGAACGACCACCGGCCCGGTCGCCCTGACCTTGCCGGCGAGTAGCGCAGCGATGCCGACCGCACCGGCGCCTTCGACGATCTCGCGCTCCTGTTCATAGGCATGTCGGATGCCGGCGGCGATCTCGTCCTCGGTGAGCAGGATGACGTCGTCGAGCAGATCGCGGCACATGGCGAAGGTCAGCCGGTTGTCGAGACCGATGCCGCCGCCGAGCGAATCCGCCAGTGTCGGCAGTTCTTCAACCTCGACCGGCCGGCCGGCGTCGAGGCTGGCCTTCATCGCAGCGCCACGTTCCATCGAAACGCCGATCACTTTTGTCCTGGGGCTAGTGCCTTTGATAGCTGCGGCGATGCCCGAGGCCAAGCCGCCACCGGAAAGCTGGACGAGGACGAGAGCGGCATCCGGGACCTGCTCGATCATCTCCAGTCCAAGCGTGCCCTGCCCAGCGATGATGGCCGGGTGGTCGAAGGGCGGCAGCATCACCAGTCCCTCCTGCGCCACCAGCCGTTCGACCTCCTGCTGCGCCTCGTCCTGACTGTTGCCGATGATGCGGACATCCGCGCCAAGCCGACGGATTTCGTCGAGCTTGTTGCCCGGCACCAGTCGCGACATGCAGATCACCGCACGCATGCCTTCGAGCTTCGCAGCATGGGCCAGCGCACGGCCATGATTGCCGGTCGACGCCGCGACCACGCCGCGCGCCTTCTCCTCGGCGCTCAGCGAAGCAACGGCATTCGAGGCGCCGCGCAGCTTGAAGCTGCCGGTGGTCTGGCGGTGTTCAAGCTTGAGGTGGACGGGGATGCCCAGTCGTTCGGAAAGGCTGTGAGATAACCCTGTCGGCGTGCGTTCGATTTTGCCGGCAATTCGCTCCCGGGCGGCACGAATATCGTTAAGGGTGACTGTCGTCATGATCGTCAATCGCGCGGCAAAGGCAGCGTCATCAGACGGCCAAATTCGGGATGCGACGTCCCGTCGCCACACAACCGCAAACAATTCCAGGCGCTGGCCTGATTGCTGGTGACGACCGGGCGGTCGATCGCCTGTTCCATGCCGGGAACCGCGAGCGCTCCGCGCAATGCGGTGCAGGACACGAACAGTGCATCGGCCTGCGCATGCGTCGCCTCACGAGCCAGGTCGACGATCGCTGCCGGCGCAATGCGCGCCATCTCGCGATCGTCCTCGAAGCCGAGGCAGGTGAAGCTGACGATCTCAAAGCCGCGCTCGCCGAAATACGTCGCCATCGGCCTGGAGGTTTCGACGGTGTAAGGGGTGAGGATGCTGATCTTTTTCGCGCCCAGCGCCTGCAGCCCGCGCACGCCGGCCATCGGCGGCGTGACGACGGGAACACCCGGCTTGGCAGACTGGATCGCGGCCTCGATTTCAGCGTCGCCAATCACCACCGAGGCCGAGGTGCAGGAGTAGCAGATCGCGTCGAGCGGCTCATCGGGCAGGATGAGGGCAGCACCCGCCGCCAGCTCGGGCTGCATCTTGCGGAGATTCTCGGGTGTGGTCGGATTCTTGTAGGGAATGCGCGCGACATAGACGCCGACCCGCTCGCTCGCCACCATGCGGCGGAAATCCGGTTCGCTGGTGTGGTCGGTGGCAAGGATGATCAGGCCGACGCGCTTTTCCAGCGGGCGCGCATCGAGCGCCGGCCTTGTCGGCATCAGCCTGATCTCGGGCAGCGGTTTCATCTTGAGAATTACCTTTCGATCTTGCCGTAGCGATGTTCCAGCCAGCGCAGCAGCACGACCGAGAAGAGGCTGATGACGAGGAAGAAAGCGCCGACCAGCGTGATCGGCTCAATGTAGCGATAGTAGGTGTTGGCGACGCTCTTTGCCTGGTTCATCAGCTCCAGCACGGTGATTGCCGATAGCAGCGGTGTCTCCTTGAACATGGCGATGAAATAATTGGCCAGCGCCGGGATCATCGGTGGGATCGCTTGCGGAATGATGATGTTGGTCCAGGTCTGCGTGGCGCTCAGATTGCAGGCCTTGGCCGCCTCCCACTGGCCGCGCGGCACGTTGTCGATGCCGGCGCGATAGACTTCCGCCGTGTAGGTGCCGTAGTGCAGGCCGAGCCCGATGACGCCGGCGACCAGCGGCGGCAACAGGATGCCGAAATCCGGCAGGACATAGAAGATGAAATAAAGTTGCACCAGAAGTGGCGTGCCGCGGATGAATTCGGCCGCCCAGCCGACGGTGCGCGACAGGACCTTGTTGGGCGAGCGTCGCGCCAGCGCGATGCCCAGACCCACGATAGCGGCCAGCACGGAGCCGAGCAGCGTTGCCAGGATGGTGATCTTCACGCCCTGGATCAGCGTCGGCAGGATCTCCCAGACGAAGTTCCAGTCCCAATCCATCAGACGCGCACCCCGTCGAGGCCGCGCGCCATGCGGCGTTCCAGAGAACGCACGCCCCAGGAGATGATCAGCGCCAGGGCGAAATAGATGATCAGGATGGTGGTGAACGGCGCCAGCGTGTTGCCGGTCTGCGAGCGCACGACCTGCGCCTGAAAGGTGAGATCGGCGAGCGAGATCAGCGACACCACGGAGGTCGCCTTGAGCAGTTCGATGGCATTGTTGCCGAAGGTCGGCAGCATGACCAGCAGCGCCTGCGGCAGGATGACATGGCGCATGCCTTGCCAGCGGCCGAGGTTGAGCGCGATGCAGGCCTCATATTGTTCGCGGCCGACCGACTGGATGGCGCCGCGTACCACCTCGGCCGCATAGGCGCCGACATTGAGGCCCAGCGCCAGCACACCCGCCTGCAGCGGGGTCAGTTCGAGGCCGATCAACGGCAACACGAAATAGGCAAAAAACAGCTGCACGAAGATCGAGGTGCCGCGGAAGAATTCTATATAGGCGGTGGCCAGCCAGCGCAGCGCAAAGAAGCGCGACACGCGGCCCATGCCGGCGAGGAAGGCCATGATCAGGGCGAGCACCGACCCCATCAGCGTCAGCTCGATGGTGACAAGCGCTCCCTGCAATATCAGGCCGAGGTAGCCGGACCACTGGGTCATTCGGGTTCCAACGTTGGCGGTTAGCTTCCTTCTCCCCGTTCACGGAGAGAAGATGCCAGTCCACCCTCCGAAGCTGCAGCGCAGCTGCTGCGGAGGACGGGCAGGCAGATGAGGGGCAGCGCTAAATTCTCAGAACCTGGCGCCGCCCCTCATCCGGCCCTTCGGGCCACCTTCTCCCCGTGAACAGGGAGAAGGCAAAAACGGCGCTATTTCGCCGCGCAGAGCTTGTCCCGCGTGGTCGACATCGCGGCTGCGGCCGAGAAGCCGTAGGGCTCGATGATCTTGGCGAACTCGCCGGATTTCTTCAGCTTGGCGAGCTCGACATCGAAGGCATCGCGCAGGGCCTCATCGCCTTTCTTGAAGGCGGCGCCGTCGCAATAGACCGGCGCGCCGACCACTGGGGCGATGACTTCGAGGTTCGGATCGTTGGCTTTCTTGACGAGGTCGTTGATCGACAGGACGGGAAGCGAATAGGCATCGATGCGACCGTCCTGCAGCATCTTCAGGCCGCTCTGGCCGTCCGGCACGACGATGACGCGCTCGCGCGGCACGCCGGCGTTGAGCGCCAGCTTCTCCTCGGTGCCGCCACCGGGCGCGCCAATGGTGGCTGACGTGTCCTTGGCGACGTCCTCGTAGCTCTTGAAGCCCTTCGGATTGCCCTTCTTGACCAACATCGCCTCGGCGTCGCACAGCACCGGCTCGGAATAGACGACCGCCGCGCAACGCTCCGGCTTCATGAACAGGCCGGCGGTGACGACGTCGAAGCGGCCGGCCTGCAGGCCGGGGATCATCGCGCCATATTCGGAGATCGAAGCGACGATGTCGGCAACACCGAGACGCTTGAAGACCTCGCGCGCCACGTCGGGCGCCGCACCCGAAACTTTGCCGTCGGCGGCGACCGCAGTGTAGGGCGGCTCGTTGGCGATGGCGACGCGGGCAAAGCCCTGCGCCTTCAATTGCTCGAGCTTGCCGTCATCGGCCGAACCGGTGCCCGACGCGGCGAGCACCGCCGTCAGTGCGAGACCGGCGACACCGGCCAGAATGCCAAGTTTCTTCATTGTTCCCAACTCCTTGTTGTCTTCTTGGTTTTGTCTGGGGCGGTCTTCCGCCCCGCAAAGCGGTCAGACACGATGTCCGGCTGCGATGATCTTCTTCAGGAAGCCTTGCGTGCGCTCCTGCTTTGGATGGCGGAAAATCTCGTCTGGTTTGCCCTCTTCGACGATCTTGCCGCGGTCGAAGAACAGCACGCGGTCGGCGAAGTCGTGGGCAAAGCCCATCTCGTGGGTGACCAGCAGCATGGTCATGTCGGTCTCTGCGGCGAGCTTGCGCATGACATTCATCACCTCCTCGACCAGCTCCGGATCGAGGGCCGACGTCACCTCGTCGAACAGCATGATCTTCGGCGACAATGCCAGCGCACGGGCAATCGCCACGCGCTGCTTCTGGCCGCCGGACAGCTGCGCCGGCATCGACTTCGCCTTGTCGGCCATGCCGACCATGTCGAGCAGTTCCATGGCCCGCTTTTCAGCGGCGGCGCGAGGCGTGCCCTTGGTCAGCATCGGCGCCAGCGTGACGTTATCCATGACGCATTTGTGCGGAAACAGATTGAACAGCTGGAAGACCATGCCGATCTTCTGCCGCATCTTGGTCAGGTGCCGCTCGTCGGCGGGCAGCAGCTGGCCGTTGCGCTCCATGTGATAGAGCTGCTCGCCATCGATCTGGATATGGCCGCCGTCGATCTTCTCCAGCGTCATCAGGATTCGCAGGATCGTCGTCTTGCCCGAGCCGGACGGGCCGATCAGCGCCAGCTTCTCGCCGGGCATGACCTGCATCGACAGGCCGTCCAGTACCTTGAACGAGCCGAAGCTCTTCGAAATGGCGTCGACCTTGATGATGGGTGAGGACAAATGAATTTCCCCTGCTGGAGAAGCCTGTGCCCTTAACGATGCGGAACGCGCCAAATCATGTCAATTGGGAAAATAAAATCATGACAATATTTCCGGCACTGCATGATTCCAGAGCAATTCCCGCTTAGATTGCGAGCAGCAGATGCTCCGGATCGCCAAGCAGCAACTTGGTGACAACGCCGAGGCCGGCGCGCAGTTCCCCCTCGGTGGTCGAGCCGAGCGAGATGCGCACCGCCGGATGCCAGGGCGCATCCGAGATGCGGAAGGAGGTGCCGGGCGCGATCGCCACGCCTTGCAGGCGGGCCTGGGCGACGAAGCTTTCCTCGGCACGGTCCGCGGGCAGTTGCAACCAGACATGCAGCCCGTCGCGCCTGGCGCGATAACCAACCCCGCCCAGCACCTCGGCTGCGATGTCCTGGCGGCGGCGCAATGCCGCGCGCTGCCAGCGAACGAGTTCCATCGCCGTGCCGTCGGTCACCCATTTGGTGGCGATCTCGGCCACCAGCGGCGTCGCCATCCAGTTCGACACCAGATGCCGGTTGGCAACGGCGGCGACATAGCGGTCGGGCGCCGCGAGATAGCCGATGCGCAGGCCAGGTACGGTGATCTTGGTGAAGGAAGTGACGTAGAGCGTGCGCTCCGGCGCAAAGGCGGCGACCGGCGGCGGCCGGTCCTCGACCAGCGGACCCAGCACATCGTTCTCGATGATGGCGATGTCGTGCTTGCGCGCGACCGCGGCGATCTCTTCGCGCCGCCGAGCGTCCATCAGCGTCGCCGTCGGGTTGATCACCGACGGTTGCACGAATACCGCGCGAATGTCGGTGAGCCGGCAGACCTCGTCCAACGCCTCCGGGATCAGGCCATTGCCGTCGATCGGCAGGCCTTCCAGGTTGAAGCCGAGATAGCGCGCCAGCGGCACCAGCGTGTGGTGGCCGATAGCCTCGGTGGCGACGGTCGAGCCCGGCGGCGCCACGCTCATCAGCGCTACGGTCATCCCAGCAGTGGCGCCGTTGGTCAGGCTGATATTCTGCGCGGAGACGTCAAGCCCGCACAGTTTCAGCCATTCGACCGCCACCGCGCGGTGGCGCGGAAACACCATGTTGGGCCGAAACGACAGCGCCGAACTCGATGGCAGGTTTTCGGCCAGCCAGCCCAGCGCCTGCTTCAGCCGCTCCAGATGCATCGGCTCGCAGACCGGCTTCAGGATCGATAGGTCGATGACCTCGCCGAGGCGCTCCGGCAGATAGGGCGGCTCCGGTTCACGGCGCTGCGTCTGGACAAAGCTGCCGCGGCCGATCTCGCCCGAAATCAGGCCGCGCCGGATCAGTTCTTCGTAGGCGCGGCTGACCGTCTGCACCGACAGTTTTAAATCGTCTGCCAGCCTTCGATGCGTTGGCAGCCGCGCGCCATTGGCCAGCCGCCCGTCATGAATGGCGCGGGCGAACTGGTCGGCCAGCGATTGATAGGCTGGCCGGCGGAGGAGCGCAGGGTCGGGTTGCCATAATGTCATGACTTAATAGAGATCGAAATCAGTGCAATTGACAATCGAAATAATGCGCCGTCATGGTGATGCCGACAAAAAGCGGACGCCGATGACATCGAAACTCGACGCGGTCGACCTCAGGATACTCGACGCCATCCAGCGCGACGGGCGCATCACCAAGCTGGCGCTGGCCGAACAGGTCGGGCTGTCGCCGACGCCGTGCTGGATGCGGCTGCGCAAGCTGGAGAAGGCCGGCATCGTCTCGGGCTACCACGCCAGGATCGCCATGCGCGTCGTGGCGCCGGTCGCCACCGTGCTGATGGAGGTGACGCTGGCCAGCCATCGCCAGGCCGATTTCGATCGCTTCGAACGCGTCATCCGCGATATCCCCGAAATCGTCGCCTGCTGGTCGGTGGGCGGCGGCGTCGACTATGTGGTGAAGGTGATGACGCGCGACATCGACGCCTATCAGCGGCTGGTCGACGGCCTGCTGGAGCGCGAGATCGGCATCGACCGCTACTTCACCTACATCGTCACCAAGACGGTGAAGGACGAAATCGTGCTACCGATATCCGACCTGTTGCCGGCGTCGGCATAAGCCCGGAGAGAATGTCTGTCGGGACGGCACAATAGAGAGAGTCTCTCTCCTTCAGGGCGTCGAAACAGTCTCTCTGTCTGGATGTGACGGATAGTCTTCCCGCATCGTCCGAACCGGGAGGCCTCGACCATGTCCGCGCATTTTGCCCGCTCGCATCGCCATGAGGCGCTCGACCGCCTCTCCGACCGCCGGCTGCTGCGCGAGCTCGCCTATGTCGACGGTCACTGGACGGCAAGCGGAGCGGCGAAGAGTTTCGAGGTTACCGATCCGGCGACCGGCACCACTGTCGCATTTGTCGCGGCGCTCGATGCCGGGCAGACGACCAAAGCAATCGGTGCCGCCGCGCGTGCCTTCCCGGCTTGGCGGTCACTGCTGCCGCAGGAGCGGTCCAGAATTCTGCGAAAATGGTTCGAGCTGATCGTTGCAGCCAAGGATGATCTGGCCCTGCTGATGACACTGGAACAGGGCAAGCCGCTGCAGGAATCGTTTGGCGAAATCGACTACGCCGCCTCCTTCGTCGAGTGGTATGCCGAAGAGGCAAAGCGCCTCAACGCCGAGAGCGTCACCAGCCATCTGCCCAAAGCGGAAATGATGGTGCGACGAGAGCCGCTCGGCGTTGTCGGCGTCGTCACGCCCTGGAATTTTCCGGCGGCGATGCTGACCCGCAAGGCGGCGGCCGCCCTTGCCGCCGGCTGCACCATCGTCGCGCATCCTTCATCCGAGACGCCGCTGTCGGCGCTGGCGCTGGCGGAACTTGGCGAGCGCGCCGGCATCCCCGCCGGTGTCTTCAACGTCATCACCGGAAAGGCTGCAACCATCGTCGGCCGCATGTGCGAAGACCCGCGCGTTCGCGCCATAAGCTTCACCGGCTCGACCGAGTTCGGCCGGCTGATCGCGGCGCAAAGCGCGCCGACGATGAAGCGGCTGGTGATGGAGCTTGGGGGCCACGCGCCGCTGATCGTCTTTGCCGATACCGATCTGGACAAGGCGGTGAGCATCGCCATCGATGCCAAATTCGCCACCTCCGGCCAGGACTGCCTCGCCGCCAACCGCATCTATGTCCAGCGCCCGATCTACGATCGCTTCTGCGCCGCTTTTGCCAGGCGTATCGAGGCGCTGCGCACCGGCAACGGCCTTACCGACAAGATCGACATCGGGCCGCTGATGCATGAGCGTGCCGTCGCAAGGGTCGAAGAGCAGGTCGCCCATGCCATCGCTCGTGGCGCGCGCTGTCTCACCGGCGGCAAGCGGCATCAGGCCGGGCCGCTGTTCTACCAGCCGACGCTGCTGGCCGATGTCAGCGACGAAGCGCTGATCATGCGCGAGGAGACCTTTGGGCCGGTCGCCGCCGTCACGCCGTTCGACAGTGAGGACGAAGTGATCGCCCGTGCCAACGCCACAGAATATGGCCTGGTTGCCTATGTCGTTACCGAGAACGGCGCCCGCCAGCAGCGCCTGGGCCGCGCGCTCGACTACGGCATGGTCGCTATCAACCGCGTCAAGATCACCGGCGCGCCGATCCCATTCGGCGGCGTCAAGCAATCCGGCATCGGCCGCGAAGGCTCGCGCCATGGGCTCGAAGCTTTCGCCGATCTGAAGTACCTCTGCCTGGACGTCGCATAAGTCCGTCCGGCCATCTCTCAAGGAGTCAAAAAATGCTCGACCAATCCAACGAACTCAATGCCTGGGATCGCGACCACTTCTTCCATCCTTCGACCCATATGGGCACGCATGCGCGGGGTGAATCGCCGACCCGCATCATGGCCGGCGGCGAAGGCGTCACCGTCTGGGACAACAATGGCAGGAAGAGCATCGATGCCTTTGCCGGTCTCTATTGCGTCAATGTCGGCTATGGCCGCCAGAAGATCGCCGACGCGATCGCCACCCAGGCGAAGAACCTCGCCTACTACCACGCCTATGTCGGCCACGGGACCGAGGCCTCGATCACGCTGGCCAAGATGATCATCGACCGCGCGCCGAAGGGCATGTCGAGGGTCTATTTCGGCCTCTCGGGTTCGGATGCCAACGAGACCAACATCAAGCTGATCTGGTACTACAACAACGTGCTTGGGCGGCCGGAGAAGAAGAAGATCATCTCGCGCTGGCGCGGCTATCACGGTTCGGGCGTGATGACGGGATCACTGACCGGGCTCGACCTGTTCCATAACGCCTTCGACCTGCCGCGCGCGCCGGTCCTGCACACCGAAGCGCCCTACTATTTCCGCCGCGCCGACCGCTCGATGAGCGAGGAGCAGTTCTCGCAGCATTGCGCCGACAGACTGGAAGAGATGATCCTGGCCGAAGGTCCCGAAACCGTCGCCGCCTTCATCGGCGAGCCGATCCTCGGTACTGGCGGCATCGTGCCGCCGCCGGCCGGCTACTGGGAGAAGATCCAGGCGGTGCTGAAGAAGTATGACGTGCTGCTGGTCGCCGACGAGGTGGTGACGGGCTTCGGCCGTCTGGGCACCATGTTCGGCTCCGACCATTACGGCATCAAGCCGGACCTCATCACCATCGCAAAGGGGCTGACCTCGGCCTATGCGCCGCTGTCGGGTGTCATCGTTGCCGACAAGATGTGGCAGGTGCTGGTGCAGGGCTCCGACAAGCTCGGTTCGCTCGGCCATGGCTGGACCTATGCCGCGCATCCGATCTGCGTCGCCGCAGGTGTCGCCAATCTCGAACTGATCGACGAACTGGACCTGGTAACGAACGCCGGTGAGACCGGCGCTTATTTCCGCGCCGAACTGACCAAGGCTGTCGGCGGGCACAGACACGTCGGCGACGTGCGCGGCGATGGCATGCTGGCGGCGGTCGAATTTGTCGCCGACAAGGACGACCGGGTGTTCTTCGACGCCTCGCTCAAGATCGGGCCGCAAGTGGCGACAGCACTTGCCGCCAGCGGCGTCATCGGCCGCGCCATGCCGCAGGGCGACATACTAGGCTTCGCGCCGCCGCTCTGCCTGACGCGTGAGGAAGCCGACATCGTCGTTTCGAAAACCGCCGATGCCGTCAACAGCGTGTTTTCCAATCTCTGAGATCGACCATGAATGCCATGACCAAGACCCTCCCCGCCACCATGGCCGCCGTGCTGCTCACCGGGCATGGCGGGCCGGAAAAGCTCGTCTATCGCAGCGATGTGAAAGTGCCTGTGCCTGCCGCCGGCGAGGTGCTGGTTAAGGTCAGCGCTTGCGGTATGAACAACACCGATGTCTGGGTACGCCAGGGCGCCTATGGCACGGAGGAGGACGCTGCCGCCGTGTCGACGTGGCGGCGGCAAGGCAACACGCTTACCTTCCCGCGCATCCAGGGCACCGACACGGTCGGCACCATCGCTGCCGTCGGCGAAGGCGTTTCCCCGGGCCGTATCGGCGAACGGGTAATGGTCGATTTTTCGATCTACAACCGCGACGACGATTCCCTCGCCGACATTGACTATATGGGCCACGGTCGCGACGGCGGGTACGCCGAGTACCAGACGGTGCCGGGCGAGAATGCGCATTTCGTCGATACTGACATGAGCGACGTCGAACTCGCCACCTTCTGCTGCGCCTACCTCACCGGCGAACAGATGCTGGAGCGCGCCGGGCTGAAAGCCGGCGAACGCGTGCTGGTCACCGGCGCCTCAGGCGGCGTCGGTTCCGGCATCGTGCAGCTGGCGCGGGCGCGCGGCGCCATTCCCTATGCGGTCGTCGGCAAGGGCAAGGAGCAGGCGGTGCGCGACATCGGCGCCGAAGCGGTCATTACCCGTGGGGTTGCCGATCTTCCCGCCGCCGTGAATGAAGCCACTGGCGACCAGCCGATCGATGTGGTCGCTGATCTCGTCGGCGGCGCGATCTTCAACGACCTGCTGCGCATCCTGCGACCTGAAGGCCGCTACACCACCGCCGGCGCCATCGCCGGCCCGGTCGTGCAGCTCGATCTCAGGACCATGTATCTCAAGCAGCTGCAACTGCACGGATCGAGCCAGGGCACGCGCGCCGACTTCCGCCGCATCATTGGATACATCGAAGCGAAGAAAATCCGGCCGCTGGTCGGCGGCGTCTACAGGCTCTCCGATTTTCACAAGGCGCAGGCAGACTTTGTTGCCAAGGACTTCGTCGGCAAGCTGGTGATCGTGCCGGACGCCATGTGGAACCCGAATATCCGCACATAACGCCCCTACGTCAGAGCTCGTCGTAAACGGCATCATCAACACCTTGCGGCGTGGAGTCGTCGAAACCCAGCATGCGGTTGGTGACGTAGCCGAATCCGACACCGGCGCCGGGATCGGCAAAACCGAGGGCGCCGCCCCAGCCGCCATCGCAGCGACGCGCGGCTGGCATAGGCGGCGTCGTCGAGTTGAAAGCCGGCGGCGAATTGTCGGCGCTTGAGACATAGCGCGCATGAGGCGAACCGGAATCATCGCAACGAATGCAATCCACAGGCCGGCAACCAGACCCTGCATCTTGACAGACGAGGCGAAAGCCAAAAGAGTGAAACCGGTTTCACTGGGGACCGCCGGTGCATTTCGATCTGTCCACTCTGCTCCCGCATCTGGGTTTTCTGGCGCGCGGCGCCGAACTCACGGCCGCGGCTTGCGCGCTGTCGCTGGTAGGAAGCGTCTTCATGGGCGCGTTGGTGGCGATCGCACGCACCTCCGCCTCGGCACTGCTTCGACGGATCGCCTTCGTCTATGTCGATCTCTTCCGCAATGTGCCGTTCATCGTCCAGCTGTTCTTCTTCTATTACGGCCTGCCCGAGCTCGGCATTTACATCGATGCCTTCACCACCGGCGTCGTGGCGCTTTCGATTGCCGGCGGCGCCTATGCCTCCGACATCATTCGCGCCGGCATCCTCGCCATCGACCAGGGCATCATCGACGCCGCTGAAGTGAGCGGCCTGTCCAGGCGCAAGATCTTCACCCGCATCGTGCTGCCGATTGCGCTGCGCACCTCCGTGCGACCGCTCGGATCCGTGCTCATCAACATGATCCTTACGTCCTCGATCCTCTCGACAATCACGCTCAACGAGCTCACCGGCTCAGCCCAGATCGTGGTCTCGCAGACCTATCGGCCCTTCGAGGTCTATATGGTGCTGCTCTGTGCCTATGCGGCCCTGACCTATCTGGTCTCGCTGGGCGTCACCCTGCTCCACCGCCATCTCAATCGGGACATGATGGAGGCGGTCGACTGATGCGGTTCAGCGACTTCACCTCCTACGACCTGATCCTGCTGGCGCAAGGTCTCGGCACCAACATCGCGCTGTTTCTCGTCACCTCTCTGATCGGACTGCTGATTGGCCTGAGCTGGGCGTTGGTGCGGTTCTACCGTGTGCCGGTTCTGGCCCAGGTCGTCACCTTCCTGTCGGAGCTGTTGAAGAACTCGCCGGTGTTGGTGCAGCTGTTCCTGGTGTTCTTCGGCCTGCCGGCGCTGTTGCATATAAGGGTGACGCCGGTCACCGCAGCGACCATCACTCTGTCGGCGAACACCGCGGCATTCGTCTATGTCATCGCGGTCTCGGCGATCGAGTCGATCGAACGCGAGCAGGTCGAGGCCGCGCGTGTCTTCGGCCTGACCCGGTGGCAGGTCCTGCGCCATATCGTTTCGCCCCAGGCTGCCGCCTTCGCGGTCGGCCCGCTCGTCGCGCTGCTGGTCAACCAGCTTCAGGTGACGTCGCTGATTTCTGTCATCGGCGTCGTCGACCTGACCAAGATTGGCCACATCCTCAACATGCGAACCTTGAAGCCGTTCGTGGTCTGGACCGTCGTCGGGCTGCTCTACTATGGCGCGGCAAAGCTGGTCGCCCTGCTTGGCGAGCGTCTTGAAAACCGCCTGCGGGCGCACAGCGCCTGGCGGGGGCTTTAACATGCTCAAGATCGAAAACGTGCACAAAGCGTTCGGCGAGGTCACTGTGCTGGACGGCGTCGACCTGACGATCGCGCCCGGCGAAGTGGTCTCGATCCTCGGGTCGTCGGGGTCCGGCAAGTCGACACTGATCCGTTGCATCAACGGCCTCGAAATGCTGAAGTCGGGCCGCATCACGGTCGACGATTTCGATGTCAGCAAGCCGAAGGAGCTGGCCGAGGCGCGCAAGCGCTCAGGCACCGTCTTCCAGCTGTTCAACCTCTATCCGCATATGAGCGCGCTTCAGAACATTACGCTCGCCCCGATCGAGGTGCTGAAAATGCCGCGCCCTGAGGCCGAGGCGCTGGCGCGCAAGCTGCTCGAGTCCGTCGGCCTCGCCGATCGGGCCAACGCCTACCCGGCGCAGTTGTCGGGCGGGCAGCGCCAGCGTGTCGGCATCTGCCGGGCGCTCGCCATGCAGCCGCGCTATCTGCTGCTCGATGAAGTGACCAGCGCGCTCGACCCGGAAATGACTTCCGAGGTGCTGGCCATCCTGGCAAAGCTCGCCGCGCAAGGCACGACGATGCTGTTCGTCACCCACGAGATCGAATTCGCGCGCGAGATTTCCAACCGCATCGTCTTCCTCGACAAGGGCAGGCTGGTGGTCGATCTGCCAACGGATCGTTTCTTCGCCGCGGACGGCGGCCGGGCGCAGCCGCGGGTTGCGCAGTTTCTCTCCAAGATGCGCAAGGACTAGGAATGCTGCTGTTAGCCAACAACGAAGCATGGCCGGGATTCGAAACCTCGGTGCAAATGCTGCGCGATGGCGCCGTCAGCCTGGACGCGATGGTTGCCGGCATCGGCATGGTGGAGAAAGAGGTCAAGGTTCGCAGCGTCGGTTATGGCGGCTGGCCGAACATGCTGGGCGAGATGGAGTTCGACGCCGGCGTCATGGACGGCAATACAAGAGAGGTCGGTTCAGTCGGCGCCGTGCCAAGGACCTTGGCGGTCGCTGCCCTGGCGCAGCAGGTAATGAAGCGCCTGCCGCATGTGATGCTGACCGGCGAAGGGGCGCGGCGCTTTGCCAGCGAAATCGGTTTTGCCGAAGACGAAGTCTTGTTCGAGGACAGCAAGCGCGTCTGGTGGGAGCGGCTGCAACAGGAACTCACACCGCAACAGCTGGCGAAATTCCCCGATATCGATCTGGCGCCGCTCAGCCGTACTATCACCGATCCCGAGCGGGTCCGCGACACCACCGTCTTCCTGTCGGCGGATGCGCGGCGCGGCGTCCATGCCGCGAGTTCGACCTCGGGCTGGGCGTGGAAATATCCGGGCCGGCTCGGCGATTCTCCCATTCCCGGCGCAGGCTTTTACGCCGACAGCCGCTATGGCGCGGCGGCGTGCACCCATACCGGCGAGATGACGATGCGCTGCGCCACCGCACGGACCGTCGTGCTGGCCATGAAGCTTGGCCGATCCCTGTCGGATGCGGTCGCGCTGGCGGTCGAGGAACTGGCTGAACTCGACACCGGCTTCCTGGCCGGAGTGGTCATCCACGCCGTCGACGCCGAGCAGAACCACGAGGTGGTGAATTTCAGATGCGAGGGCGAGGTCCGCTACTGGCTCTGGAAGGATTCCATGCCCGCACCCGAATTGCGGGCAGCAAAACGTGTCACTAGAAAATAAGGAGAGGAACCATGAAAACCGTACTGCGTGCCTTCGCCGCGCTGGCCATCGTGGCCGGTTCGGCTTTTCCGGCCCTTGCCGGCATGATTGACGACATCCGCTCACGCGGCACCATTCGCATCGGCGTATCGCTCGGCGGCGAGCCGATCGGCTTTCGCGATGCACAAAACAACCCTGTCGGCTACGATGTCGATGTCGCGACGCTGCTGGCGCAAAAGCTCGGGGTGCCGGTCGAGTTCGTCGACGTCTCGGGCGATGCCCGTATTTCCATGCTGGTGTCGGGACAGATCGATGTCGCGGTCGCAAACACCTCGGCAACGCTCGAGCGGGCCAAGACCGTCAACTTCACCATCCCCTACAACCGGGCCGGGCTGCGCGTCATCGTCCAGAAGGATGCCGGGATAACCGACCTCAAGGGGCTCGCCGGCAAGAAGGTTGTCGTCGGCCGCGGCACCACGGGCGAAACCTTCCTCAAGGCGGCCGTGCCGGAAGCAGAGCTCGTCTATGTCGACCAGTTCGCGCCCGACGGGGTTCTGCAGCTGCAACAGAAGCGCGTCGATGCGGCGATCGAGGATTCCTCGCTGCTCGATTACCTCGCGACCAAGACACCGAGCCTGGTGACGCTGCCTGGCCTCTATTCCAACGATCCGATCGGCATCGCGGTCGCCAAGGGCGATCCCGAATTCGTCCGCTGGCTCGACATGTTCGTGTCCGACTTCATCCAGTCGGGCACCTATGAGACGACCTACAAGAAGTGGTGGGGGCCGGACTCCAACCCGCCGGCGCTCAACCCGCTGTGGTGACACCCACTACCGGTAACCGATCGGCGCACACTCGAGGCGCCGTCGCAACGATCGCCGATGTCGCGCGGCTGGCAGGCGTGTCGCGTGCCGCGGCCAGCCGTGCGCTGTCGAGCGGACCGCGACCGGTCTCGGCGGACAAACGCGAACGTGTCGTGCAGGCCGCCGCGCAGCTAGGCTACAAACCCAATCTCCTGGCGCAAAGCCTGACCACCAAGACCGTCAATCTGGTTGCCGTCGTGGTCAACCACATTCACGACCTTTCAGATCTCGACCTGTTCGACCGGCTGCTCGACGCAATCCAGTCGATCGGCAAGCAGGTCATCCTCATCCGCATCGGCTCGGCGGACGGGGTCGAGGATTTTCTGCGCAACGGCGTTGCCTATCATGTCGATGCCGCCGTGGTGTTCTCCGACTTTGCCGATGCAGCGACGGTGCGGCGCATGTTTCGCTCGGACCTGGTCATCATGCTGAACGGACTGCATGACGATCTGTCACCCACCGTCATTCCCGATGAAGGCGTCGGCATCGCCGAGGCCGTGGCGGATGCGGCGGCCAAGCGCGCGCGCACGGCCAGCCTGCTGACCGGCCGTTCGTCCTCGCGGGTCGAACAGCTGCGCATCGGCCACTACCTCGGAGCGTTCCGGCATCATGGAATTGAACTGCTGCAGACGATCCAGGGAGACTATTCCTACGAGTCGGGTCATGCGGCGGCAGTCGGCCTGACGGAACGCGGCTGTCCAGATGCGGTCTTTTGTACGTCCGACGCGATGGCCATGGGTGTTCTGGATGTCTGCCGGGCGGATTTCCCCGACAACCGGCCCAGCCGCTTCCGCCTCTATGGCTTCGACAATGTGTCCCTGACCAATTTCGACGCCTACCCGATATCGTCAATCGGCTACGACAAATCAGACTTTGTGGGTCATATCGTCGGCGCCCTCTCCAATCCGCAGGTCTTCATGCCCGGCCAGCCGCCTGTCGTTATATTGACCCGGCTGATTTCGCGCTTGACCGCGTAACTAGCGCCGATGTTGGACTGCTTGTCCGGCGTCGATCTCCCAGAGATCGAACGGAGATCGCGCCGGACAATGTACCAGCGCCTATTGCAATTTCGCCTGCAGCGCGTTGACGTCGTCGGTTGTCATTTCACCGTCGGTCGTCACCTTGCCGTCGACGATCTTCCACAGCCGGAACGGGCCGGTGATGTCGCCATATTTGTCGAAGCTGACCGGACCGATGACGCCTTCATAGCGGATCGGCTTGCCGTCCTTGATCAGGCCGAGCGCCTTGGCGAACTCGTCCTTGCCGGCATAGATCGGTGTGCCGGCAGGATCGACCGCCTTGTACATGGCATCCTTGATCTTGGCTGGATCCTCGGAGCCGGCAATGGCAATGGCGAGGCCGACAATGGCGCCGGCATCATAGGAACGGTCGGCTGCCGGGTTCGACGGCTCGATACCCGAAAACTCCTTGTAGTTTTTCAGGAAGTAGTCGGTGGAGGCCGTCGGGCTGGTGCCGGAAGAGGTGCCATAGGCATCCTTGAGATAGTCGGCGCCGACGGATTCGATGAAGTCCGGGCTGTTCATGCCGTCATTGAGCAGGAATTTCTGCACGCCGCCCTGCGATATCCAGGTGCGGGCGACCGTTGCGCCGTCGACCGGCGTGCTGACGAGGTAGAGTCCGTCCGGCTCGCCTCCCATCGCCGCCGTCACTTCCGAAGCATAGCTCGACTGCTTTTCATTATAGGGCGTGTCGGAGACGATGGTGCCGCCGAGCGCTTTGTAGGCACGCGAGAATTCGGCCACCATGTTGACGCCGAAGTCGTTGTTGACATGGATGATCGACAGTTTCTTGAAGCCCTTGTCGATGGCGTATTTGGCGGCGGCCACGCCTTGCAGCGCATCCGACGTGATGGTGCGGAAGAAGATGCCGTTGGTCTTGCCGTCGCGGCCAAGGGCGGTCAGCGTCGGCGAGGATGAAGCCGGCGACACCTGCACGATCTTGGCCGGCCCGGTGACCGAGGTCAGGATCGGGATTGACACCGAGGAGATGATGCCGCCGATGATCACCGGCACCTTCTTGACCTGTACAAGCTGGGTCGCGGCATCGACCGCGATATTGCCCTGGCTCTGGCTGTCGCGCGTGTCGGTTACGAGATCGCAGCCGCGAACACCGCCGGCTTCATTGATGTCGCGGAAGGCCATTTCGACGGACTTCGCGCCGGCCTGGCCGTATTCGCCGGCCGGACCGGTGAGCTCCATGACCAGGCCGACGGTGATCTTGCAGTCCGCTGCGTGTGCGGCGCCGGCCATCGTCACGAGAGCCAGTGCTGTGGTGATTTGAAGTATCGTCTTCTTCATTGCCGTTCCCCTTTTCTTGTTTGAACTTTTGCCTGTTCAGCCTTCCGGCGCCTGCAGCCAGGTCTCATGCAGATGCCGCCATTCGACGCCGTTTGGTGCCGATGAACTGGTGGTGAAGACCGCACTGGACTGCCGGCGGCTATGCTTGCCGGCGCGCAGTTGCGCCTCGACGTAGAAGACGACGATCGTGTCCGCGTCCTGCCAACCCGGCCTGATATCCTCGATCGATATGGAAAAACCGTCGTCGCAAGTGGCGCGGCTTGTCCGGACATGATCTACGACCGCGTCGCGATCGAGGATCTGGCCATTCGGCGCCACCATGGTGAGGCCTTCGCCCATGACAGCCTCGAAGCGGCCGAACTCCACAGCGTCGGCTCGCGCGGCGACAAACCAGTCGACGAAGAAGCGATGCAGGTCGATGATTTCAGCGCTGGCACGCGAAAAAAGGGAAGGCTCTCCGCTCATTTCTTCCCCGCATTGAGGTTGTAATGCATGATCGAGCCGTGGCGGCCATGACGGTCGCGCTCCAGCGCGTAGACATCGCCCGCGAGGCCGGTGCCTTGTGCGATGGCGGCAGCAATCCGCGCGCGATCGTCGGCGTCGAGCGCGACGTCCATGATTTTCGTATTGGCCAGCGCATGTGCCTGGTTGCGCGCACCCACAATGACGGCCGCGACCTGCGGCTGCTCGAGCACCCATGCCGAGGCGATGGTGGCGATGTCGACGCCGTGGCGATCGCCGACCGCTTTCAGCGCCTTGAGCAGGGACTGGAACAGCTCCCAGCCGCCGAAGTCGTCGATGATCAGCTTGTATTTGACCAGCGAGCGGTTTTCGAGCGGCGTGGAGGGCTCGGCCACGCCAAGCCATTTGTCGCTGAGGAAGCCGCCCGCCACCGAGCCGTAGCAGAGGAAGCGGACACCGTTCTTAGCGGCAAGGCCCGCAAGGCTGTTTGCCGGCCGCTGGTCGAGCACTGAATATTGCAGTTGCTGGCTGACCAGCGGGATGCCCGCGGAGAGGATTTCGGCTAGCCTCGGCGTATCGAAATTGGTGGTGCCGAGATTGCGCACCTTGCCTTCCAGCCGAAGCTCGTCGAGCCAACCCATCGCCTCGACGTAACGAGGCTGGTCATAATCCCACCAGTGAAACTGCACAAGATCGATCCGCTCCGTCTTCAGCCTGCGAAGCGACTGATTGACGATGCCCCTGATGTAGTCGCGGCTGATGCTTGCCAGTCGTTCGAGGTCCGGCACCAGCTTGGTGTGCACCTTCATCCTGGCCGCAACATCGAGACCGCGCTCGCCGGCCAGCCGCAGGCGCGCGGCGCCGATCAGTTCCTCGACGCCGGTGTAGATGTCGGCGCAGTCATAGGTCCAGATGCCGGCATCGAAAGTGGCGATGAGGTCGGTCACCGCCTGGCTGCGGTCGACGGCGCCATGCCCGCCGGCCAGCTGCCAGCCACCGCGGATGACTCGCGAGATCCCATAGCCGGGGCTGAGTTCGATGGTCCTGGCGGTCATCCCTTGTCGGTCTCCTTCGGCAGCGGCACGGCCGTGGTTTCGGCATGGCTGAACCGCCGCTTGGCCAGCCTGACGATGCGGAGCCGGCTGGCGCAATTGGGATCGGGACAGGCGATCTCGGCATCCGAGGTCATCCAGTCATTTGCATGCGTCGGGCGCTGCTTTGCCGCCAGGAGCGGCAACACGGCCGAGATCGAATAGATCGAAAAACCCTGCCCTGCCGGCAGCGAGAGCATTTCGCCCTTGAGTTCGAAATAGTCGCCGGCCCTGGCGCCGCAATAGACCGGCTTGCCCTCGGGGATGACCGCTTCGACGCGCAGATCGAAGAGTTCGAAACTGTCGTCGGCCATTCAGGCCTCCACCAGGCTGAAGGTGATGTCACAGGCGCCGTTGCGGCGGATGACGCCGCAGGCGGCGGCAAACTGATCGCGCTCTCCGGCAAGCACTTGCGCGACCACGCTGCCGGCCAGCCAGCCGATCGGGAACAGCAGCCGCGCCCCCTGCCCGTAGTACAGGCCGATATCGAAGATGGCATTGGGATTGCCGCCCCACACGCGTGGCGGCACATAGGACAGCACGATATCGCCGGGCTGCGGCGTCAGCGTTGCATTCTCCGGTGGCAAAGACTGGGCATAGGCCTGGCCGTGGAGATCGGCTGACGGAACCGGGCACGAGATTTCCGGTCCTGTCCACATCGCATGGATGCCTGGGATGATGCGTGGCTGCGCCAGATACGCCAGCAGGAAGGCGGCATTCTCCGGCGCCTTTTCGGGCAATAGCAGCGCCGTCACGGAAAGCTTCGAGCGTGGTTCTGTGATGCCGATGGCGGGCTTGGGCATGTCAGTCCTTCGCCGATTGAAGTTTGTCGCGCAGGAAGGCGAAGGGGCGGCTGATGTCGGCTACCAGCGCCTCGCGCGCCGCTTGCGCATCCTGTTTGGCAAGTGCCGCGACAATTCGACGATGATAGTGGGCGGTATCAACCTCGCCTGCCTCGGAGAAGGCATAGATGGCGACGCGGATGCAGGGACCCGATTGAAGCCAGAGGCTTTCGATCATCGGGATCAGCACAGCCGAGCCGCAGCAGCGGTAGATCTCAAAATGGAAGCTCTGGTTGAGCGTCGCTTCGCGATCGATATCCTTCTTGTGCTTCAGGGCCCGCATCTCGTCCCACTCGCCCAGCATGGCTTCGATCGATGCGATCTGGCGCGGGCTCATGCGCCTGGCGGCAAGCGCTATCGCTTCGCCTTCGATGAGGGAGCGGGCACGCAGGAGGTCGTCGATGCGCTCCAGCGTGATCGGCGGCACGCGCACGGAACGGTTGGGCAGCGCCTCCAGCGCCTTTTCCGTGATCAGCCGGCCGAGCGCTTCGCGTACCGGCATGGTCGAGGTGACCAGCGCATCGGCAAGACCACGGATGGTCAGCACCTGGTTTGGCTCGAAAAGGCCACCGATCAGAGCACGGCGCAACTCGGAATAGACGCGATCCTGCACCGTCTCGCGGCCGACCGGCGTAAGCTGGGCTGCGATCGTCTCGTTGTTCTTTTCGATGGCAGCCTTCTGCATTACCGGCATTTGCCCCGTTTTCGGCTTGCGAATGAAATTAAAGCCGAATAGCGTGATCAAAGCAAGTGTGATCACAAATCAAAAATCAGGAGGCGACAACGATCGTCTTCGGCCAGAGGGTTTGATGAGCGATGCAGCGGAGCGCCAACGGCAGGAGACCCGTGCGCCAGTTCTGACGGCACGAAACGTCGTCAGGCGTTTTGGCGGCCTTGTCGCCGTCAACGATGTCTCGTTTGATGTCAAAGCGGGCGAAATCCTCGGCCTGATCGGGCCGAATGGCGCCGGCAAGACGACGATGTTCGATCTGTTGGCGGGCAGCATATTGCCAACCAGCGGCGATATCCTGCTCAATGGCACGCGCGTCTCCGGCGAAGCCGCTCATCTGCGTATCGGCCGTGGTCTTGGCCGCACCTTCCAGATCCCGCGCCCCCTGCCCAATCTGACGCTGATCGAAAACATCATGCTGGCGGCGCAGGGCCAAGCCGGCGAAAAATTGCTCGCCAACTTCGTCACGCCGTGGCGAGTGGCGGCACAGGAAAGAGCAGCCAGGGCAAAGGCACTCGAGCTGCTCGAGCTCGTCTCGCTCGCTCGGCTGGCGCACGAACCGGCGCGCGTGCTTTCCGGCGGTCAACGCAAGCTGCTCGAACTCGCCCGCGTCATGATGGCCGATCCGGCGATCATCCTGCTCGACGAACCGGCCGCCGGCGTCAACGCGACGCTGCTCGAGATCATCATCGACCGCATCCGCGACATCAACGCGCACGGCATCACCTTTCTGCTGATCGAGCACAATATCGACATGGTGACGCGGCTCTGCCATCGCGTCCTCGTCATGGCGAGCGGCCAGTTGCTCAGCGAAGGCACGGCGGAAGAGGTCGCCCGCGACCCGCGCGTCATCGAGGCCTATCTCGGAGGTGCGGCATGAGCGAAACTGTCCTCAACGTCCGCAATCTCGAGGCCGGCTATGAGCCCGGCGTGCCGATTGTGCGCGGCGCCTCGATCACCGTCGGCAAGGGGGAGATCGTCGTCGTGCTCGGCCCCAACGGCGCCGGCAAGTCGAGCTTCATCAAGGCGATCGCCGGCCTTGTCCCGATCACCGGCGGCACCGTATTTCTGGACGGCAAGGACATCACCGCCGCTCCCGCGCACACCATGGTTCGGCTCGGCCTGGCCTTCGTACCGCAGACGGAGAACATCTTCCCGCTGATGTCGGTCGAGGACAATCTGAAGGTCGCCTGCGGCATCCTCGAGCGACGCGAAATCCCTGCCCGCATCGAGGAAATGTATGCGGCCTTCCCCGACCTCGTCCGCCAGCGCCGCACCGCCGCCGGCAATCTGTCGGGCGGACAACGGCAGATGCTTGCCGTCGCACGCGCGCTGATCGTCCATCCCAAGGTGCTGGTGCTCGACGAGCCGTCGGCCGGCCTGTCGCCGAAATTCGTATCGACGGTGTTCGAGATGCTGGCCGGCATCCGCAAGTCCGGCGTCACCATCCTGCTGGTCGAACAGAACGCCAAGGCAGCGCTTGCCATCGGCGACCGCGCCTATGTGCTGGTCGACGGCAAGGACCGGCACGAGGGCGTTGCTTCCGAACTGTGGAACGATCCTGTCGTCGCCGAACTCTATCTCGGCCAACGCCCGTCCCCCGTCGGCAAGGGAGGCGCGGCATGAGCCTGCAATTTGTCGTCGATGGGCTGCTGACCGGCTCGATGATCGGCCTTGGCGCCATCGGCGTGACGCTGACCTACTCGATCCTGCGCTTCTCGAACTTCGCCCATGGCGACTTCATGGCCTGGGGCACCTATGCGACGCTCGCCGTCGTCAGCGCCATCGGCGCGATCTTCGGCAAGGTGGCGCCCATTGGACCGCTGTCTTTCGGCTGGCCGCTGCTGGTTGCGCTGCTTGTCGGCATGACTTTCACCGCCCTGCTGGCGCTGTTGCTCGACAAGGTGCTGTTTTCGCGGCTGCGCTCGCAGGGGCAAGCGATCATCGTGGTGATGGCGAGCTTCGGCGCCTCGATGGCACTGCGCAGCCTGCTCGAATTCACCTTCAGCTCACGCCCGACCTATTTCAGCCGGGCGATCCAGATCGCCATGCCGGTCGGCTTCGGCATCCGCATCACGCCCGATCAGATCGCGCTGCTGCTGCTGACCGCAGTGCTGGTGCTCGGCGTGCATCTGTTGATGACACGCACGCAGACCGGCCGCTCCATGCAGGCGCTGAGCCAGAATGCGGCCCTGGCCCGCATCGTCGGTATCGACGTTGCCTCCGTTGTGCGTGTCACCTGGATCATCGGCGGGGCGCTGGCCTGCGTGGCCGGCGTGATGATCGGCATTCTGGTGCAGATCCGCCCGTTCATGGGCTTCGACATGCTGCTGCCGATGTTTGCCGCAGCCATCCTCGGCGGCATCGGCAGCATTCCGGGCGCTGTGCTCGGCGGCTTGATCATCGGTCTTGCCGAAGCAGGTGCGGTGCAGCTGATCGGCGCCGAATGGCGCGCCGCAATCTCCTTCATCATCCTGATGGCGGTGCTGTTCGTGCGGCCGATCGGCCTGTTTGGTGTGAGGGAACGCTGATGGACCTGCTCGGCTACGGCGCCTTCTTCCTGACCACCGCACTGATCTTTTCGCTGGTCACACTGGGGCTCAATCTGCAGTGGGGGCTGACTGGCCTTTTCAATGTCGGCCTTGCCGGATTCGTCGCCATCGGCGCCTATACATCGGCGCTGCTGACGACCCCGGACGATGCCGCGCGCTTCGGCGGCTTCGGTCTGCCGATCCTGGTCGGCTGGGCGGGCGCCATGGTCGTCGGCGGTATCGCCGCAGCACTTACCGGCATGGCCACGCTGCGTCTGCGATCCGACTACCTGGCGATCACCACCTTCGGCGTCGCCGTCGTCGTGCAGCTGGTCGCGCTCAACGCGCAGAAACTCACCGGCGGCCCGTTCGGCATCGGTTTCATCCCGCGCCCGTTCGGCGGCCTTGCCGAAACGCCGCTGCTGTTCAACCTGTCGAACCTCGCCGTCGTTTCGGCTGTGACGCTGATCGCCTATCTCGCTCTGGAGCACCTGTCGCGCAGCCCCTGGGGCCGCGTGCTCAAGGCGCTGCGCGAGGACGAGCGAGCGGCGATTTCGCTGGGCAAGAGCGCGCGCTTCTACCGCGTCCAGGCCTTCGCCGTCGGCGGCGCTATCATGGCGCTGGCCGGCGCTTTGCAGGCGCATTTCACCGCCTTCATCGCGCCCGATAACTATCTGCCGATCCTGACCTTCCAGGTCTGGGTGATGCTGATCGTCGGCGGCTCGGGCAGCAATGCCGGCGCCATTGCCGGCAGCATCCTGGTCTGGGCGATATGGGCGGGGTCGGGCACGCTGACCAGCGTGCTGTTTGCGCCCGAGCAGCAAGCACGCGCGGCCTCGCTGCAGATCGTCGCCATCGGCGTCATGCTGTGCGTCATCCTGCTGATCCGGCCGAACGGATTGTTCGGCGATCGGCCGCGCCGGCCGAAGCCCGGCAAACAGACAAAGGCGGCGGCCAGCGAGAACGAGGCCGGACCATGAATGCCATGATCCGGCAAGACGTGCATGGCGTTTCACTCTGGCATGCCGTTAGCCGCAACCGCCGCGACCGGGGCACGCTGCAAGGCGGGCTCGACGTCGATCTCGCGATCGTTGGCGGCGGCTTTTCCGGCCTGTCGACGGCATTGCATGCCGCCGAGAAGGGGCTTTCGGTCGCGATCCTCGAAGCCGAATTCCTTGCTTGGGGTGCGACCGGCCGGAATGCCGGCTTCGTCGTTCCGAACTTCGCCAAGCGGGATCCAGACGACATCATCGCCGAACTCGGACCCGAGCGCGGCGGGCGCCTGGTTGACTTCGCCGCCGGCAGCGCTGATCTCGTCTTCGGCCTGATCAAGCGGCACGGCATCGAATGCGACGCTGTGCAGAATGGTTGGATCCAGCCGGCGCATTCGTCCGCCGCGCTGGAAAAGACGCGATCGCGCGCCGAGCAATGGGCGGCGCGGGGCAGGCCGACCGTTGCGCTCGATGCCATGGCGGTCACGGAGCTCACCGGCATCGACGGCTATGCCGGCGGCTGGATGGACAGATCTGGCGGCGTCCTCAATCCGGTCGAGTATGCGCGCGGCCTGGCCGACGCCGCAGAAAAGGCTGGCGCACGCATCTTCGAGCAGACGCGTGTCACTTCCATCGACCGCACTCCGGATGGCTGGGCCTTGAAGACCGGGTCCGGCACTACGCGAGCGGGCAAGGTCTTGGTCGCCACCAACGCCTATGGTGGAGCGCTGAACCCGACACTGGCGCGGACCTACATCCCGCTGAAAGTCTTCCAGATCGCCACCGCGCCGCTGTCGCGGGCCATACGCGCGCGCCTGCTGCCCGGCGGCCAGGGCGTTGGCGACACCAGGCGCAACCTGTTCACGTGCCGCTTCGATGGCCAGAACCGGCTGATCAGCGGCGGCATGCATGTCGTCGGAGCCGGCGCTGAGACGCGCATGCCGCAAACGATTTGGCGACGGCTCGCCAGGCATCTCGATTTGCCTGACCTGCCGCCGCTTGCCTACAGCTGGACAGGCGTGGCGGCGGTGGTGCCGGATTTCCTGCCGCGTCTCATCGACCTCGGCCCGGGCCTGATCGCCGGCTTCGCCTGCAACGGTCGCGGCATCGCCATGACCACGGCAATGGGCAAGATGTTGGCGGACTGGGCGAGCGGAACGGACGCAAGGGATTTGCCGCTCCCTTTCGCCGCACCATCGCCGATCCCGCTGCACAGCCTCGTGCGCTATGCACCGAATATGCTGCTCCCCTGGAGCATCCTGCGCGACCGGCTGGACTAGACAGCCAAGCCAGGTGATCCTCCTGCCGGCGCACTCACAGCGACCCGAAAAGGACCGCCACACCTTCCGCAATCGATGACCGTGGTGGCCCAAGAGGATATAGTCAGATCCCCTCCCCATCCAGCCGCATCTACTCCGCAGCCTGAACCCGATTGGCCCGGATGACCGCCCGGATCTCGGACCGGCAGGAGCCGCAATTGGTGCCGGCCTTCAGGGCGCCGCCTATGGCTTCGACTGTCGTGCACCCGGCCGCCACTGCCGCCACGATCTGGTTGACCCCGACGTTGAAACAGGAGCAGACGGTCGCGCCCGCATCGGGCCGATCGGCGCCGGCGCGACCGGCCACGATCCTGAAGCGTTCGCGCTGGCTGGTGTGAACCTCCTGGAGTTGCTGTGCCGCCCAACCCCGCGAAACCGCCACCGGTCCCGACGCGATAAACAAAGCCCCGGCGAGGTGCTGGTCGTCAAAGGCAGCAACACGATGCTGGCCGGTATCGCGGTCGTGATAGGCGAGCATGTCGGCTACGCGAACATCGAAAAGCGAACCAGCAAAACCAGCCCAGTCGATGTCGTCGTCGGCAAAGGCAAGCTCCACTCGCCAGCCGCCCTTGCATTTGGCCACGGCCCAGTAATCTGCTGCGACCGGCACCGGCTTGTGGCGCACCACAGCGAAGCCGAAGGCTCTCGCGGCGAATTTCTCGATACGGGCGCCGACATGTTTCAGCGCAGGCTGACCGGAAACCGGATCGGTCAGAGGCGCGGTCAGCGCATCGAGCCGGCCCTTTGCCGAAAACTGGTCAGTCCAGTGCATCGGCGCAAACACGCTCCCCTGGCGCTGGCGTGCCGTCACCAGCGCGCGCACCAGCACATCGCCGCGCGGGCTGGAGACGCGCACGATGTCGGCGTCGCCAATGCCGTGATGCGTGGCGTCCGCCGGGTGGATCTCGACGAAGGGCTCGGCCATGTGCTGGGAGAGACGTGGGCTTTTGCCGGTGCGGGTCATTGTGTGCCAATGGTCGCGAACGCGGCCGGTGTTGAGGATCAGCGGATAGTCCGGGCTGGTGCGTGTCTCGACGATGGGACGAATGGCGATGAAGCGGGCCTTGCGGTCGGGATTGTAGAAATTGCCGTTGGCGAAGAAGCGGGTGTTGGAAGGGTCAAGTCCCGCTTGAACACCCCCCTCTGTCCTGCCGGACATCTCCCCCGCAAGGGGGGAGATTGGCAGCTTTGACGCCGGCATATCTTCTGCATCGTTGGTAATTGGCGAAGGCCGAGGCGACGGCTGATCTCCCCCCTTGCGGGGGAGATGGCCGGCAGGCCAGAGGGGGATGGCTGGGCTCGGCGCCGGCCATTGGAAAGGCTCAAGCGCTGCATAGGCCTCCTTATCAACACCAGCATAACCACCAATATCGAAATCCCGTGCGCCGTCATTCTCGAACCCCGACAGCGCGGCGTGTTCGGCGAAGATTTCCGCTGGCGACGAATAGGAAAACGCCTCGTCAAACCCCATCCGCTTGCCCACCTCGGCGACGATCAACCAATCCGGCCGCGCCTCACCAGGCACCGCAAGAAAGCTGCGCTGGCGCGAGATGCGGCGCTCTGAATTGGTCACGGTGCCGTCCTTCTCGCCCCATGCGGCGGCGGGCAGCCGCACATGGCCGTGGCGCACGGTGTCCGTGCTCGCCAGCACATCCGAAACCGCGACAAACGGGCAGGCCTTGATCGCTGCCTCGACGGCATCGGCATCCGGCATCGAATCGACCGGGTTGGTGGCCATGATCCACAGCGCCTTGATGCGCCCGTCGGCCACCGCCTGAAACATCTCGACCGCCTTCAGACCGGGCTTTTGGGCGACGGCCGGCGCATTCCAGAAACGCTGCACGCGGTCGCGGTGCTCGGGGTTTTCGATCTCCATATGGGCGGCCAGCATATTGGCCATGCCGCCGACCTCGCGGCCGCCCATGGCGTTGGGCTGGCCGGTCACTGAAAACGGCCCTGCCCCAGGTTTGCCGATGCGGCCGGTGGCGAGATGGCAGTTGATGATGGCGTTGACCTTGTCGGTGCCCGAAGACGACTGGTTCACTCCCTGGCTGTAGACCGTGACGGTTTTCGCAGTCGCGGCGAACAGGTTGTAGAAGCGGGTGAGCTCGTCCTCGCTCAGGCCGGTGGCGGCGGCGATGCCGGCAAGGTCGAGCGCCGATGCGGCGAAGAGAGCTTGGCCGAAGCCGGTCGTGTGTGCGGTCACATAGCCACGGTCGAGTGCGTTGTGCCGGCCGAGCCAGGCGAGCAGGCCGGTGAACAAAGCAACGTCGCCATCCGGCGCGATCGCCAGGTGAATGTCGGCGATATCAGCGGTCATGGTGCGGCGCGGGTCGACCAGCACGACCTTCATCTCCGGTCGTTTTTCCCGGGCCGCCGCGATGCGCTGGAAGAGCACGGGATGGCACCAGGCGAGATTGGAGCCGACCAGCACGATCAGGTCGGCGAGCTCGAGATCCTCGTAGGTGCCGGGCACGGTGTCGGAGCCGAAGGCGCGGCGGTGGCCGGCAACCGAGGAGGCCATGCATAGCCGCGAATTGGTGTCGATGTTGGCCGAGCCGATGAAGCCCTTCATCAGCTTGTTGGCGACATAGTAGTCTTCGGTCAGCAACTGGCCGGAGACATAGAAGGCGACGGAGTCAGGACCGTGCTCGGCGATGGTTTGCGAAAAGGTCGAAGCGACGCGGTCGAGCGCCTCGTCCCAGCCGGCACGGCGACCGTGGATTTCGGGGTAGAGCAGCCTGCCGTCGAGGTCGATGGTTTCGGCCAGGGCCGAGCCCTTGGAGCAGAGCCGGCCGAAGTTCGCTGGATGGTCGGGGTCGCCGCGGACGCTGACTTCACCGTCCGTGGCGACTTTCGCCAGCACGCCGCAACCCACCCCGCAATAGGGGCAGGTGGTCCTCACCTCGCGCGCTTCGCCCAGTTCCATGCTTCAGGCCGCGCGGCTGGCCAGCGCTTTCAGCGCAATGAACAGGAGCTCGCCTTCGATCCGCACAGGAATGGTGCGCACGGCGCCCTCGTCGGCGCCGAGCGCCTTGCCCGTCTCCAGCGAGATGACCCAATTGTGCAAGGGACAGGTGACGGCGGTGCCGTGGACGATGCCTTGGCTCAGCGGCCCACCTCTGTGCGGGCAATGATCGTCGATGGCGTAGACCTGATCGTCCTGCGTGCGGAAGACGGCGATCTTACCCTCGGGTGTGTCGACGCAGCGCGCGCCACGCCGCGGGATGTCGGAGAGTGAGCCGATCGATATCCAGTCCATTTTGATCACTCCGCAGCCTGCGCAAACCCGACAGAAGCCATTGGCCGGAACTCGTGCTTGTCCTTGCCGGAGACGCGTTCCGACCACGGGTCGACCTGGGCGAATTTCTGGCTGAAGACGAAGCGTTCGTAATAGGCCTTGCGCTTGGCGCCGTCGTCCATGATCTGGCGCTTGATCTCGGGGATGCCGATGCGCTTGGCCCATTTGTAGATGCGCTCGAGATAGCGGCCCTGCTCGCGGTACATCTGCGTCAGCGCCACGATATGCTCCAGCGCCTCGTCCTCGGTCTTGACCAGGCCAAGCACTTCGGTGCCCTTGATGTCGAGCCCGGCGGCGCCGGCGAAATGGATCTCGTAGCCACTGTCGACACAGATCACGCCGACATCCTTGCAGGTCGCCTCGGCGCAGTTGCGCGGACAGCCCGATACCGCCATCTTAACCTTGGCCGGGGTCCACGAGCCCCACATGAATTTCTCGATGCGAATGCCGAGGCCGGTCGAATCCTGCGTGCCGAAGCGGCACCAGTCGGAGCCGACACAGGTCTTCACCGTGCGCAGGCCCTTGGCGTAAGCATGGCCTGAGACGAAGCCGGCCTGGCCGAGATCGGCCCACACCGCCGGCAGATCCTCCTTGCGGATGCCCAGCATGTCGATGCGCTGGCCGCCGGTGACCTTGACCATCGGTATCTCGAACTTGTCGACGACGTCGGCGATGGCGCGCAGTTCGGCGGCGTTGGTGACGCCGCCCCACATGCGCGGCACCACCGAATAGGTGCCGTCCTTCTGGATGTTGGCGTGGACGCGTTCGTTGATGAAGCGCGACTGATAGTCGTCGGCGTAATCGTTCGGCCAGTCGCAGACGAGGTAGTAGTTGAGCGCCGGCCGACATTTTGCGCAGCCGCAGGAGGTCGTCCATTCCAGCTCCTGCATGACGGCGGGAATGGTCTTCAGGCTCTTGGCGATGATCAGCCGGCGCACCTCGTCATGGCCGAGCGTTGTGCAGCCGCACATCGGTTGCACGGCGGCCGGGTTGTATTTGTCGCCGATGGTCAGCACCATCAGCTTCTCGACCAGCCCGGTGCACGAACCGCAGGAAGCCGATGCCTTGGTGTGGGCGCGCACGTCGTCGAGCGAAGCCAGGCCCTTGGCCGTGATCGCGCCGGTGATCTTGCCCTTGCAAACGCCGTTGCAGCCGCAGATTTCCGCATCATCCGGCAAGGCTGCAACGGCCGCCATAGGGTCCAGCGGGGCACCCCCCTGGTAGGACTGGCCGAAGATGAGCGTGTCGCGCATCTCCGATATGTCGGTCTGCTTCTTCTTGAGATCGTTGAACCAGGCCCCATCCGCCGTCTCGCCATAAAGCACGGTGCCGATGATGCGGTCGTCCTTGAGCACAAGGCGCTTGTAGACGCCGGCGGCGGCATCGCGCAGCACGATCTCCTGGCGGTCCTCGCCTTCGGCGAAGTCGCCAAGCGAGAACAGGTCGATGCCGGTGACCTTGAGCTTGGTCGGCGTGTCCATGTGGACGAAGGCCGCTGCCTCGTTGCCGGCCAACTGGTTCGCGGCAACGCGCGCCATCTCATAGAGCGGCGCGACCAGCCCGTAGACCTGGCCGTTGACCTCGGCGCATTCGCCGAGCGCGTAGATGTCGGGGTCGTTGCTGCGCATGCCGGCATCGACGACGATACCACGATTGACGGCTATGCCGGCCTCCCTGGCCAGCGCCGCATTCGGCCGGATGCCGACCGCCATCACCACCAGCGTTGCCGGGATAATAGTGCCGTCGGCAAGCTCCACCTGCCCGACCTTGCCGTTGCCGGTGATCGCCTGGGTGTTGGCCTTGGTGATGACCTTGATGCCGCGCTGTTCCACCGCGCGCTGCAGGAGATAGCCGGCGGCTGGATCGAGCTGACGCTCCATCAATGTCGGCATGACATGCAGCACGGTGACGTCCATGCCTTGGGCGTTCAAACCTGCTGCCGCCTCCAGCCCGAGCAGGCCGCCGCCGATGACCACGGCCTTGGCGCGCGACTGGGCGGCAAGCATCATGGCCTGAACATCGTCGAGGTCGCGATAGGTCAGCACCCCCGGCAGATCATGGCCGGGCACCGGAATGATAAAGGGCACCGATCCGGTGGCGATGACGAGCTTGTCGTAAGGCTCGGTGACGCCGTGATCGGAGGTGACTGTCTTGGCCGCCCGGTCGATGGCGACGATCTTGTGACCTTTGTAGAGGGTGATGTTATTGGCGATGTACCAGCCGTCGCCGTGGATGATGATTTCCTCATAGGCCTTTTCGCCGGAGAGAACCGGCGACAGCATGATGCGGTCGTAGTTCACCCGCGGCTCGGCGTTGAAAATGGTCACGGTGTAGCGGCCCGGCGCCTGTTCGAGCAGATGCTCCAGCATGCGCCCAGGGGCCATGCCGTTGCCGATGATGACGAGTTTTTCGGTCATGGCGTTACTCCGCGGCTTCGACGAAGCGGTGGCGTTCATAGAGGAACTTCAGCACCGCTTCGCGGCAGCGCAGGAAGGTGCGGTCGGAAGAGAGTTCGACGCGTCGACGCGGCCGCAGCAGCGGCACCGCAAGCACCTCGCCGATTGTCGCCGCCGGACCGTTGGTCATCATGACGATGCGGTCGGACAACAGCACCGCCTCGTCGACATCGTGGGTGATCATGATCGTCGTCGAGCCGAGCCTGGAATGGATGTCCATAACCGCATCCTGCAGATGGGCGCGCGTCAGCGCGTCGAGTGCCCCGAACGGCTCGTCGAGCAACAGGATCTTCGGCTCCATGGCAAGCGCCCGGGCAATGCCGACGCGCTGCTTCATGCCGCCCGATATTTCGGCCGGCCGCTTGTCCTTGGCATGGGCCATCTGCACGAGATCGAGATTGCGCATGATCCAGTCATGTCGCTCGGTCCTGCTCTTGGAACGGCCAAAGACTTTCGACACCGCCAGGCTGATGTTTTCGTAGACGGTGAGCCATGGCAGCAGGCTGTGGTTCTGGAACACCACGGCGCGCTCGGGTCCGGGGCTGTCGACCTCCTTGTTTTCAAGCAGCACGGCGCCGGCGGAAACCTTGGTCAGCCCGGCGATCAGATTGAGCAAGGTCGACTTGCCACAGCCGGAATGGCCGATGATGGAGACGAATTCGCCCTTGTCGATGGTCAGCCTGATGTCCTTGAGCACCTCGCTGACCTGACCGCCGCGGGCAAAGGATTTGTTGATATGGTCGAGCTTCAGATAGGCCGTCATCGCCCTCTCCTCACTTTGCCGTTGTGCCGCGGGTGACGAAAGCGCCGACCGCAGCGACCAGGCGGTCGAGGCAGAAGCCGGTGACGCCGATATAGGCGAGCGCGACGATGATGTCGGGCAGCCGCGACGAGTTCCAGGCGTCCCAGATGAAGAAGCCGATGCCGACGCCGCCGGTCAGCATTTCGGCGGCGACGATGGCGAGCCAGGACAGGCCGATGCCGATTCTGAGGCCGGTGAAGATGTAGGGTGCGGCGGCCGGAACCATGATCTTGACGAAGAATTCGAACTGGTTGAGCCGCAAGATGCGCGAGACGTTGCGGTAGTCTTCCGGAATGTTTCGCACGCCGACGGCGGTGTTGATGATGATCGGCCAGATCGAGGTGATGAAGATAACGAACAGCGCCGACGGGCTGGAATCGCGGAAAGCAGCCAGCGACAGCGGCAACCAGGCCAGCGGCGGCACGGTGCGCAGTATCTGGAACACCGGATCGAGGCCACGCATGGCCCAGATCGACTGGCCGACCAGGGCGCCGAGCGCGACGCCGACGATCGCCGCCAGGCCGAAGCCGATGGCGACGCGCTGCAGAGAGATCAGCACCCGCCACGCAAGGCCGATATCCTGCGGGCCGTTGTTGAAGAACGGATGCGCGATCAGGTCATAGGCCTCGTTCCACACCTGGCTGGGCGGCGGCAGGCTGGCGGTCGGCGACGAGCAGGCGATCTGCCACACGACCAGCATGAAGGCGATAACGATGACCGGCGGCACCAGGGCGGTGGCCAGCCTGCCGGCGATCGCGATCGGGTCGAAGCGGCGCCGCGCTTTGGCGGTGAAAGCGATGACCGCGGCAGGCTTCGCGGGGAACGCCTTCACCGTGGTTTCCTCAATGGCTTGGATGGACATGTCTGGGTATAACTCCGGGGTCGATGCGGGCGACAACGGCGAAGCGCCGTTGCGCTGGGGGCGACAAACGGCGCAACGCGCCGTTTGCGCTGGTCAAGCCGATGCCTTGATCTTCAGGCTGTCGAGATAGGCCGACGGGTTGGCCGGGTCGAAAATCTTGCCGTCGAAGAATGTCTCGACGCCACGCGACGACGAGGCCGGAATATCGGCTGCGGCAAGGCCGAGATCCTTCGCCGCCTCGCGCCAGATATCCTCGCGATTGACCTGGTCGACCAGCGTCTTGATGTCGGTGGTCGGCGCGAATTTTCCCCAACGGATGTTTTCGGCGAGGAACCAGCTGTCGTGGCTCTTGTAGGGATAGGAGACGCCACCCTTCCAGAATTTCATGTAGAGGTCAGTGCCGGTGGCCACGCGGCCATTGCCGTAGTTGATGTCGCCCTTGAGGCGGCCGATAATGTCGGCGACAGGCACGTTCATCCATTGCCGCTTGCCGATGATGGCGGCCATCTCGTCCTTGTTCTCCGTGGCCTCACACCATTGCTGGGCCTCCATGACGGCCATCACGATCGCCTTGGTGGCGTTCGGGTATTTGTCGATGAATTCGGCGCGGAGGCCGAGCGCCTTTTCGGGATGACCCTTCCACAGTTCGCCGGTGGTGGCGGCGGTGAAACCAACGCCTTGGTGGACGAGCTGTTCGTTCCACGGTTCGCCAACGCAGAACACGTCCATGTTGCCGACTTTCATGTTGGCGACCATCTGCGGCGGCGGCACGACGATGGTCGAGACGTCCTTGTCGGGATCGATGCCGCCGGCGGCCAGCCAATAGCGCAGCCACAAATCATGCGTGCCGCCCGGGAACGTCATGGCGGCCTTGATTTCCTTGCCGGCCGCCTTCTTGGCGGCGAAGGCGTCCTTCAGCTTGGAGGCGTCGAGGCCGACACCGGTGCCGGCGTATTCCTGCGCAACCGAAATGCCCTGGCAGTCGTAGTTGAGCCGCGCCACGATAGCCATCGGCATCGGCTGGTTGTTCTGCGTCACCTTGCCGGTGTGCATGAGATAGGGCAGCGGCGTCAGGATGTGAGCGCCGTCGATGCCGTTGGCTTCGCCGCCGAGCATCAGATTGTCGCGCGTCGCGCCCCAGGAGGCCTGCTTGATCACCTCGACGTCGGGCATGCCGAACTTGGCGAACAGCCCCTTCTCCTTGGCGATCATCAGCGGCGCCGCGTCGGTCAGCGCGATGAAGCCGAGCTTGGCGCCGGTGACCTCCGGAGCGGTCGTGGCGGCATAGGCGCCCGAGGGGAAGAGCTTGCGGGCCGCCACGAACAGGCCGGCCGTCATGGCGCTGCTGACAAGAAAATCGCGGCGCGTCACATCCTTGAGCGATGTTCCCGTCCCGATCCATTTCCCTATTTTTTCTTTCATCGTGATCTCCGGTTGAACGCTTCGTCGAGTGGCCCAAAACAAAAAAGCCGCCGTCCAGGCCTCGCGCGTCCGTACATCCGGGATCGCGTCGTTGACCTGAGCGGCAGCTTTGCCTGTGGCGCCCGCCATTGGACGCCTGTTCCGTGACCCGCGAAGGGTCTGGCTAATTCAAAGCAGGAACCGTGCCAGTTCTGAGTGAAACGAAAAACCTAAATGAAATCAACATTACGCGCCAGACGCCGGCACGCGAGGCGACATCGCAAGCAGGTCAAAGATTGTTCATTACAGCAATCGCACGCACATTTTTTGTGCAATGCACAAGAATGGCGCGAGAATGATCAGGCTTCCGCGCGAGCGACTTTCTGGCGCGCTATATAGCCGTCGATCTCGTCGGGGTCGAAGGTCTGACCGTCGAAGAAGCCGTCCGGCCCAAGCACCAAGCCTGCCCCAGTCGCACCGACAGCCGTGGCGACCTTAAGCGCGCCCTCGACCTTCGCATTGGCGCCGGGAAGTGCAACGCCAAGCGGCTTTAGCGCCGAGCGGTAGAGGTCCGGACGGTAGCAGTCACGGGCGATAGCAAGGTTTTCCGGCGTGTGCTCGACATGCCCCCAGCGCACCATCTGCGTATAGAACCACAGCGCATGGCTCTTCCACGGAAAGTTCGCCGCCTTGTCGAAGGGCAGGAAGAAGTCGTCGACATCCAGTTCGGCGCCGCCGCCCAGTTCAAGATGGCCGGTCAGGATCGGCATCTGGACAGCTGGTGGCAGGCCGAGGAAGCCAGCTTGAGCCATCACACCAGCCAGTTCGGCGTGGTTGCCCCGATCCTGGCACCAGCGCGCCGAATGATGCAGCGCGCGCAGCAATGCTGCCAGCGCGACCGGGTTCTCCTGCGACCAGGCCTTGCGCACGCCGATCACCTTCTCCGGACTGTTGCGCCACAGCAGCGCCTTGACGGTGACGATATGGCCGGTGCCGGCAGCGACCGAGGCGCTGTTCCAGGGCTCGCCGACGCAGTAGCCGTCGATCCGCCCGGCGGCCAGCGCATCGGCCATGAAGGGCGGCGGCACGATGACGATCTCGATCTCGCGCTCCGGATCGATGCCGCATCCGGCAAGCCAGTAGCGCAGTTCGTAATTATGCCCCGAATGCGGGTGCACCACGGCAAAGCGCAGCGGATCGCCGCCAGCCCCGGCGCGCTCGCGAATGAAGGCACGAAGGGCTGCGCCCGCGCGCGCGGGCTCGAGATCGGGTATGGCGCCGTGTGCCGCCATGCCTTCCCAGACGGCGTTGGAGATGGTGACGCAATTGCCGCCAAGCCCGAGCGAAAACGGCACGATGGTCTCGGAAGCAAGCGGCGTCAGCCCGAGATTGCAGGCGAGCGGCATCGGCCCCAGCATGTGCGCCAGGTGGAAATGGCCGATGGCGATGCGGTCGCGGATGTTGGCCCAGGAGGTCTCGCGGTGCAGTGTGAGATCGATGCCCTCGCGCGCGGCAAATCCAAGCTCACCCGCCGCAACCAGCACGGCACTGTCGAAGAGCGGCATGAAGCCGGCGGTGATCTGGTGCTCGGCGCTCATGCTCATTCGTCCTCCGACGGCCCGAGCAGCCCGGCGGCAGTCACCAGGCTCTGGGCAATGTCGCCGATCTTGCGGTTCTGGTTCATCGCCGTCTTGCGCAGCAGCGTGTAGGCGGCCTCTTCGGTCAGGCCGCGCGACTTCATCAGGATGCCCTTGGCACGGTCGATCACCTTGCGGCTCTCAAGCTCGCCTCGAACCTCTTCCAGCTCGCGCGCCATGCGCGAGAAAGCGTTGAAGCGGCTGACCGCCATGTCCAGAATCGGCTTGACGCGCTCTTGCCTGAGGCCGTCGACGACATAGGCCGAAACGCCGGCATCGACCGCCGCTTCGATCGATGCCTGGTCCGATCGGTCGACGAACATGGCGATCGGCCGCTTCACCGCACGCGACAGCTGGAACATGTTTTCCAGCATGTCGCGGTTCGGGTTTTCCAGGTCGATGACGATGACGTCCGGCTCGATCTCGGCGATCCGCCGCGCAATGCCGGTCACGTCGTGGATGACGGTGACCCGGTCATGGCCGGCCTCGCGCAAACCTGCCTCGATGATCGCGGCGCGGATACGGTTTTCGTCGATGACCAGGACGGCGAGTGAGCTGCGGACCATGCGTGCATTGTGGGCAAGGTCGCAAAATTGTGCAATGCGGCATGGTCACAGGCTCCCGCCGCGGAGCAACCGACGACCGACAATGACCCGGTCTAGGTGGTCGGGACAAGGAATGCAGCGCAACGCTGGCACTGTGATGACAGCCTTGCCGGTCGCCTGGTGCCCTACCCAACGGTCTAGGTGCGATGAGACTTGCACCGCAACATCGGCTTGTTAAAGGTGGGGGCAACGACGGACATAGCTGTCCTTGCTCGCCGATCTGACCGGAAGGTTACCGCACGATGCTGCTCATGAAACGACGATTGGGGGCCAGGGAGCCGGCGCGCCCGGCACGGCGTCCCGGGAACCTGACGGCGATGTTCGTCCTGATAGCCGGGCCGCTCGTCCTTGGCATCGCCCTCCTGTTGGCTGGTCCGGCACAGGCCCAGGCACCGGCCGCCGTCACGCCGGACAAGGTCAAACAGCTGTTCGAGCTTCTCGACGATCCGTCGGTGAAGGCCTGGGTGGCCGAGCAACGAAATCAGGGCGCAGGATCGACGGAAGCGCCTGCCGAGACTAGCGCTCCGCCGGCCGACGCCGTGGCCGCACCGGGCCAGATGAATACTATGGCATCCTCGACGCTCGATCGGATCAAGCATCACATCGAAAAGATCGTGCGAACCTTGCCTTCGCTGCCGGACCAGTTCGCGCGCGTCCGGGCCAATACCATGGACGATATGTCCAGCAAGGGCCCCGTCAGCATATTGGTGCTGATTGCGATCTTTATCGCTGCCGGCCTGGCGCTCACCTGGGCAATATACAAGCTCACCCGTCCATTTCGTCTTTGGATCATCGCGCAACCCAGAGATACGCCCATCGGGCGGGCCAAGAAGATCGGCGGCCGCACGCTTTATTCCAGCATGATGATCGGCTCGTTCGCGCTGGGCAGCGCCGGTGCGTTCATGCTGTTCGACTGGCCAGCGCTCATCCGCGAGATTGTGCTGACATTTCTGATGGCTGCGGTCTTTACGTGGGCTGTGCGCCTATACGTGATGGCCACACTCGTCCCTTCTTTCATGGAGGTCGAGCACGCCATCGAGGTTCGTGCCCTGCCGATCACCGACGGAGCTGCTGACCATTGGGCTTATTGGCTGCCCCGGATCGTCGGCGTTTTCGCCTTCTTCGCCGCCGCGTTTGTCCTCTTGCCGGGTCTCGGCATAGACCAGGACGGAATGATGGTCCTGTCCGTCGGCGCCGATTTCATATTGCTGTTGCTCTTCCTGCTGGCCATTTGGCGTCGGCCAAGAACGCAGCGAGACGGCGCGCGCCACAGCGGTCACACGGCAGTGACATGGTTGTTGACGGCTTATTTCGTCGTTCTGTTCCTCGAACGCATTGCCGGCCTCTACACATTCTTCTGGTTTACCTTCACCGCATTCTTCCTGCCTTTGGCAATTGTGCTGACAGAGCGCGGGGTTAATTTCGTCCTGCGGCCCGGTTCGGAAGATGCGGGCCGGCCGACGATCCCGGCGGTGACGATCGCTGTCATCGATCGCGGTATCCGGATGATTTTCATCCTCGCGGCGGCTTACCTTCTCGCACGCGTACTGGGCCTGGACATGCAATCCATGCGCGGCAGCGATACGACCACCATGCTCATATTGCGCGGCTTGATCAACGTCGTGGTCATTGCCCTTGCTGCCGATTTCGGCTGGTCGATCATCAAAGCGTTGATCGAACGAAAGCTGGGCGTCGCGATACCGCAAGCCGTGATGGGCGAGGAGGACATCCTCACCCTCGATCCGCATCAGGCGCGGCTGCACACGCTGTTGCCGATCATTCAGAACATTCTGCTCGCGGTGATCATCGTGATGGCGGTGCTGATGATGCTCGCTTCGATCGGAATCCAGATCGGCCCGCTGATCGCCGGCGCCGGCGTCGTCGGCGTCGCCGTGGGTTTTGGCGCGCAAACCATCGTCAAGGACGTGATCTCTGGCGTGTTTTATCTGCTCGACGATGCTTTCCGTGTCGGCGAATACATTTCATCGGGCAGCTACAGGGGTACGGTGGAGAGCTTTTCGCTGCGCTCGGTGAAGCTGCGCCACCATCGTGGTCCGCTGTTCACGATACCTTTCGGTGAACTCGGCGCCGTGCAGAACCAGAGCCGTGACTGGGTCACCGACAAATTCAACATCACCGTTGGCTATGACACCGATATCGACTTTGCTCGCAAACTGATCAAGCGAATTGGCCTGGAACTGGCCGAAGATCCGGAGTTCAAACACTGGGTGATCGAACCGATCAAGATGCAGGGCGTGCAGGAGTTCGGCGAGTACGGCATCGTCTTGAGGGTCAAGGTTACGACCAGACCTGGAGGCGCCTTCAGCATGAAAGGCAGGTTCTTTTTGCGCCTCCGCCAGGCCTTCAAGGAGCAGGGCATCGAACTCCCATTCCCGACCGTCCACGTCCAGGGGCTGCAAGACCCGCATGGGACAGAGAATGCGCGTTTGGAGATCACACCCGAATTACGAATGGCCGTCGCCCAGTCGCACACCAATCGGCGCAGAAAAAAAGCGAGCACAACGGAGTAGGACGCCGTGATACCGGCCGGCCGCAACACGGCTTTCCGCGCAAAACCAGGACCCACGACACCACGCTAGTCGGAACTGCCGATAGCGGTGACGCGATCGCCGCCAACCAGCACCAGCGTGGCGTTTCTGAGGCCAAGCTTGACGAAAAGAGCAGATACGCTGGCCTTTCCGCAAGGCTCAGAGCGCAATCCAGGCGGTCTTGAGGTGGACAAATTTCTCCAGCGCATGCAGCGACTTGTCACGGCCGAAACCGGACTGTTTGACGCCGCCAAGCGGCACGGTGATATCGGCTCCGCCATAGGTGTTGACGTGGACGACACCGGCGTTGATGGCGCGCACCATGCGATGGGCCGTGGAAAGATTGGCGGTCCACACCGCCGAGGCAAGTCCGTAGACAGTGGAGTTGGCGAGATGCACCGCCTCCTCCTCGGTCTCGAAGCGCATCGCGCCGAGCACCGGTCCGAACACCTCCTCGCGCGCCAACTGCATCTCTTGCGTCACGTTCTCGAAGATCGTCGGCGCCATGTAGCTGCCGCCAGTCTCGGTCAGTATCCGTTCGCCACCGGCGACGAGACGGGCGCCTTCGGCTTGCGCCATGGCGACGAAGCCGAGATTCTTGTCCAGCTGTTCGGCGCTCGATACCGCACCGATATCGCTGGCGAGATCGAGCGGGTCGCCGACCTTGAGCCGCGTGGTTGCCGAGACAAGTTCGTCCATGAAAAGATCATAGACCGACGACTGGACGAGCAGACGCGAGCCCGCCACGCAGACCTGGCCTGAATTGCGAAAGATGCCGTTGGCCGATACGACCGCCGCCTGCTTCAGGTCCGGAGCGTCGGCAAAGACGATGTTGGGCGACTTGCCGCCAAGCTCGAGGAAGACCCGCTTCAAATTGGAACGGGCGGAGTATTCGAGCAGCCGCCGGCCGACCGGCCCCGATCCGGTAAAGGCGATGGCGTCGACATCCATATGCAGGCCAAGCGCTTCGCCGGCGACAGCACCATGACCGGTAACGACGTTGAACACGCCCTCGGGAAGTCCAGCCTCGCTTGCGAGTTCGGCCAGCCGCAGCAAGGTCAGCGAGGCGATCTCCGGCGGCTTGACGACGACGCTGTTGCCGGTGGCCAGTGCGGGCGCAATCTTCCAGGCGCCGATCATCAGCGGGAAGTTCCACGGCACGATGACGCCGACGACACCGAGTGGCTCCCTGTGGATCAGCCCGAGCACATTGTCGGCCGTCGGCGCGATCTCGCCATAGACCTTATCGATCGCCTCGGCGTAGTAGCGGATGGTGCCGGCCGCCGACAGCGGCTCGGCCTTGTAGGCCATGCCGATCTCGGTGCCGTTGTCGCGCACGCCAAGCACGGCCAGCTCATCGACATGTTTTTCGATCAGCTCGGCAAATTTCGTCAGCACCTTCTTGCGAAAGGCAGGGGCGGCGCGCGACCATAAACCCTTCTCAAATGCTTTTCGCGCCGATCGGACCGCGCGATCGATGTCGGCGGCATTGCCGTCGGCGATGCTGGCAAAAGCGCGGCCGTCGATCGGCGAAATCACCGCCAGCGTCGCGCCGCTCGTCGCTGCGGCCTGTACGCCATCGATAAACAAGCCCCGCTCGCCGATCTCCGTCTTGCGCAGCGCGTCGATGGCATTCTGGCTGATCATTGGTGGCGGACTCCCAGGGAAACATACAACGTGGTTGGCGCGCGGAATTCCCAGCCGCGAAACACCGGCACCTTGCCCGGCACCAGACTGAGATCGGGGAAGCGCAGGAGCAGCAGCCTTAATGCAAGGCACATCTGCTCGCGCGCGAAAAACCGGCCCGAACAGAAATGATGACCAAAGCCGAAGGCGGCATGATTGCCTTCCCTGCGGTTGATGTCGAAGCGGTCTGGATCGGCAAAGCGGCTCTCGTCGCGGCTTGCCGAGGAGACAAGTGCAGCGACCGCGGCGCCGGCAGGGATCGTTACGCCGCCAAGCTCGACCGCCCGCGTCGTCTGCCGCGTCTGGGTGCCGATCGGCGCCACCCAGCGCAAGCCTTCATCGACAGCCCTGGGCACAAAGGTCTCGGGATCGGCGAGCACCTGCCGCAATTGTTCGGAATGCGCAAGCAGGCCGGCGAGGATCGAACCGGCACCATGTCCGGGCTCCTGCATGCCGCCAAGCAGGATGACCTTGATGCTTGGCATCAAGAAATCGATCGGCCGCGTCGTGCCTTCCGGCATGCCGTCATGCAGCATATGCGATAGCGCCGAGTCGTCGGGTGCGCGCGCCAGTCTATCCAGAGTCGGCCGGATGGCTGCGCCGACCTCGGCGCTGATCGCGTCGGCGATCTCTTGCCGCTTCGGGTCGTTCTCGAAATTGATGGCGCCCTGCGCAAGGCCATAGAACCAGCGGCGCAGCGTCGGCATGTCGATGTCGGCAAGGCCAAGCGAGCGCGCCAGGCTGAGCGTCGACACCGGCTCGAAATAATCCGCCATCAGCTCGGCGGAGCCTTGTTCGGCGATCCGGTCGAGAAAAGGTTCGGCAATCGACCGTACGAGATCGCCGGCATAGGCGGCGACGGTGCGCGGCCGGTATTTCGGATCGACGCCTTGGCGCAGCTGTCTATGCGTTTCGCCGTCGGTAGTCAGGATGGTCGGCTTGCCGAACGAGCGTTCGACCGGAGACGTACCGACGACGGCGGAGAAGATGTCGGGTGACTTTGCGACGGTCTCGACGTCCTTCCAGCGGGTGACGAACCAGAGATTGACCGCCGGCACGAAAGCGACAGGCGCGCTGCGCCGCAGTTCCGCATAGATCGGATACGGATCGGCTTCCAGCGCCTCAACGGTGATGCTCTCGGCAAAGCTCAACGCCGTTACTCCCTTGCGCTGGAAAGGGGCGGCGCCGAACGCGCTACCCCCTTGTCCTTTGTCCCTAGTCCTTCAGCGGCACCCCGAGATTTTCGAAGGCAACCGGATCCCGGCTCTTCAACGCACCGGCAAGCAGCAGGCCGACCACCGCGGCGATCAGCACCAGTCCCGGAAGGAACACGCCAAGGAAGCCACCGGCCCCGGACAGGCTGCCGAAATTGATGACGATCAGGTAGATGATGATGACGAAGGCGATGAAGGTCAGCCCCGGCAGGATGGTGGTCTTCAGCGCGTTTTCCTGGGCAGACGGATTGGCGCGAAAGTACATCACCACGGCGAGCGAGGCCACAGCCATCATCACGATGACTCCGAGCGTCGCGACATTGGTCAGCCAGGAAAACAGCGCCAGCACCGGATCGAGGCCGAGTATCGCGAACAGTCCGATGACGAGCGCGGCCAACACGCTCTGGATGACGGAAGCGGCATGCGGGCTCTGGTGCACTGAATGCGTCACGCCGATCGCTTCAGGCAACAGCTTCTCGCGGCCCGAGACGTAGATGTAGCGGGCAACGGCGTTGTGGAACGCCAGCACGCCGGCAAACAGGCTCGATACGAACAGGATGCCCATGGCGTGCGACAGCATGGTTCCGGCGTAGCGGTCGGACAGGCCGAACAGGAAGGTCGTCGGATCCTGAAGCGCCTGCAGTGCAGACAACAATTTGTCGACGCCGGCCCCGACCGCCATCAGCCAGGCCGTGACCATGTAGAAGACGCCGATCAGCAACACTGAGAAATAGGTGGCGCGCGGAATGGTCACCTTGGGGTCGCGGGCTTCCTCGGCGTAGATCGTCGTCGCCTCGAAACCGATGAAGGCGGCGAAACAGAACAGGATGGCGATGGCGGGCGAGCCGCTGACGATGTGGCTCCAGCTGAACGGCGCCGCCGAGAGACCACTGTCGCCACCGGTCTTGAGGATGGCGAGGTCTAGCACCAGCACAACGATGTATTCGCACAGCACCAGCAACGTCAGGATCTTGGCCGACAGGTCGACCTGGCGGTAGCCCAATACCGCGACGATGGCGACGGCGATGAAGCTCCACACCCACCAGGGCAGGTCGATGCCCCAGCCGGCGAACAGGCCGGCGGTCGCGGCCCCCAGCAGGCCCATGACCCCGATCTGCATGGCGTTGTAGGACAGGATCGCGATGATTGCGGTTGCGCCGCCGGCAAAACCGCCGAGCCCGCGCGCGGCATAGGCATAGAAGGCGCCGGCATTGCCGACATGGCGCGACATGGCGACGTAGCCGACGGCAAACAGCAGCAGCAACACGGTCACGATAAGATAGGTGCCGGCAAAGCCCGCCCCATTGCCCATAAGCATGCCTAGCGGCGTGCCGCCGGCGACCGCGGTGAGCGGCGCCGCCGCCGAAATCACCATGAAGGTGATAGCGCCGACGCCAAGACTGTTCTTGCGCAGCCTGTTGGCGGGCGCCTGTTCCGAAACTGCTGACATTTGTCCCTCCAGTCTTACGAACCCCTGGGTTCGCGGCCGCTCGGCCTGTTCCCTGAATGCCATTGGTTCATTATTTGAACCCTTATTTTGAATATAGACTTGCAAAGAATGCGGATGCCTGTCAAGTTAATTCACACATTAAGTTTCTATCCGAGCGGGAGGCTGGATGGGTACGGTCGGCAAGGCGATTTCACTTCTGGAGCTGTTCACGGCGGACGAGCCCGAGCTCGGACTTTCCGATCTCGCGCGGCGGTGTGCGTTCGACAAGGCGACGACGCGGCGGCTGCTGGTGGCGCTTGGCGGCCATGGTTTCGTCGAGCAGGATGCCGGCACGCGGCACTATCGCCTCGGCGCCGGCCTGTCGCGGCTGGCGCGTATCCGCGAAGCCTGCTTCCCGTTCCTGCAAACGGCAATTCCCGTGGCGCAGGATTTGGCGGGTTCGACAACCGAGACGGTGCATCTGTCGGAATTCGGCGTCGACAGGCTGATCACCGTTTATGTCGAGCATTCAAGCTGGGCAAACCGGGTGAACATCGATGTCGGCCAGCTTCTGCCGCTGCATTCCACCGCCTCCGGCATCGCCTATCTCGCCTTCGCCGACAACGCGACCGTGAAAGCATGCCTGACAGGTTCGCTTGAGGCCTTCACCGATCATACCCTCGTCGAGCCGGCCGCCATTTCAAAGTCGATCGGCGAGGCGCGCGACCGCGGCTATTCGATCTGCGACCAGGGCCATGAGGACGGCGTGATCGGCGTCGCGGCTGCAATCCGCGCCGCCGATGGTCTTGCGCTGGGGACAATTGCGGTGGCAGCCCCGAAGGCCAGGACGACACCGGCTACGATCGTGGAACGAGGGCTTGCGGTTGTGACCGCGGCACGGGAGATTTCGATGCGCCTCAATGGCGAAAACCTGCAAACCCTGAGGAGGCAGGCCTGATGTCTGCAGATATGGCGACGCCCCGCATCCTGGTCATCGGCACGGGCGACACCAAGACCGACGAACTGCTGTTCATGAAAGCGTGTATCGAGGCATCCGGTGGCCGCGCCGTGATGATGGATGTCAGCGTGCTGGGCGCCCCCGCCTATAGTCCCGATCACGACAAGCATGCCGTTGCGCGGGCCGCTGGCGTGACGATGGCCGAAATCGTCTCGAGCGGCGACGAAAACACCGCCATGACATTGATGGCCGTCGGCGCCGTTCAGCTGGTGCGCCAGCTTCACCAGCGCGGCGAGATCGACGCCTTCATCGCCATCGGTGGTTCGATGGGAACCGATTTGGCGCTCGATGTCGCGCTGTGCCTGCCGCTCGGCGTGCCGAAATTCGTCGTCTCGACCATCGCCTACTCGCATCTCATTCCGCCCGAGCGCGTCGCGCCCGACCTGATGATGATCCTGTGGGCAGGCGGGCTCTACGGCCTCAACACCATCTGCAAGCTGGTCCTTTCCCAGGCCTGCGGCGCGGTGGTCGGTGCGGCGAGGATCGTGCTTGCATCCCGTGCTTCGGCCCCGGCGGTCGGACCGACCATCGGCATGACTTCGCTGGGCAGCAGTTGCCTGCGCTATATGAAGACGCTGAAGCCGGCGTTGGAGCAGCGCGGCTATGACGTCGCAGTCTTTCACACCACCGGGATGGGGGGCCGGGCCTTCGAATCGATCGCCAGCCAGGACCATTTCTGCGCGGTGTTCGACTTCAGCCTGCAGGAGATCACCAATCATCTTGCCGGTTCGGTCGTCAGCTCCGGCGCCGACCGGCTCGAGAATGCCGGCGCCCGCGGCATTCCGCAGATCGCAGCCCCTGGCGCCGTAGACATGGTCGATTTGCCGACCTGGCAGGCGCTGCCGACAAAGTTCGCGCAGCGGCCATTCCATGCTCATAACAGGTTGATCGGCTCGATCACCGTCGATGCCGCCGACCGCCGTGAAGTCGCCAGGACCATCGCCGCCAAGCTCGGTGCGTCGAAGGGGCGCTCCGCTTTCATCCTGCCCTCCGGCGGCATCCAGGAATGGGATGCGCAGGGCGAGCCGCTGTACGAACCCGAAGCCCTCGCGGCGTTCACCGATGAGATGCGCAAGGCCATTCCCGCCGGCGTCGAGTTCCACGAGATCGACGCCCACATCAACAGCGACGAGTTCGTCGGCAAGGCGCTCGAAATCTTCGACCGCTGGGTCGAGGAAGGCATCATCCCGCGCGGCATGCCGGCCAAGGGAGTGGCTGCGTGAGCGCTGTTCCTGCCCAGGCGCTCGTCCTCGATTTCGGCGGCGTCGTCACCCGGACCCTTTTCGAGACCCATGCCTTGACCGAACAGGCGCTCGGCCTCGCGCCGGGAACGCTGCAATGGCACGGGCCGTTCGACCCGGATTCAGATCCGCTGTGGCGCTCCATGCAGGCCAACGACATCAGCGAGCGCGATTATTGGCGCACCCGCACCAGCGAAGTCGGCCGGCTCGTCGGCGAGGACTGGGAGGCAATGGAGACATTCGTCCAGCGCGCACGCGGAGCCGAGCCGGAAAAGATCGTGCGGCCCGAAGCCGTCCGCGCCATCCGGACCGTGCATGCGGCGGGATTTCGCCTGGCGATCCTGTCCAACGAGCTAGATCTGTTCTATGGCGCCGGCTTCCGTCAGCGGCTGCCGCTGCTCGAGCTGTTCGACACCATCGTCGACGCCACCTATACCCGCATCCTCAAGCCCGATCCGCGCGCCTATGCCTTGGTGGCCGAGGCGCTTGGCCTGCCTGCCCGCGCCTGTGTGTTCGTTGACGACCAGCAGCGCAATGTCGATGGCGGCCGTGCCGTCGGCATGCGCACCGTTCATTTCGACGTCGCGCGGCCGGCACTTTCCTATGCCGAGGCCCTCGGCCATTTCGACCTCATCTCCTGAGACATTTGCGGAGCCTTGCGATGCGCGACATCAATTTCCTCACCGAGAAAAACGCCAAGCCGATCTGGCATCCGATGGCACACCCGGCCGAGATGCGGGCCAACCCGCCAAAGGTGATCATGAAAGGCGAAGGCGTGATGGTCACCGACATCGACGGCAACACCGTGCTCGATGCGGTTGGCGGACTGTGGAACGTCAATCTCGGCTACTCCTGCGACCCGATCAAGAAGGCCATCGCCGACCAGCTCAGCGCCCTGCCCTACTATTCCGGGTTTCGCGGCACGTCGACCGGCCCGTCGATCGAGCTCGCTTACGAACTCAGCGAATGGTTCGAACCGGAAGGCATGGTGCGGACCTTCTTCACCTCGGGCGGCTCGGATTCGGTCGAAACCGCACTGCGGCTCGCCCGCCAATACTGGAAGATCCGCGGCCAGGGCGACCGGACAAAATTCCTCGCGCTGAAGAAGGGCTATCACGGCACCCATTTCGGTGGCGCGTCAGTCAACGGCAACGCCAATTTCCGCCGCAACTATGAGCCGCTTATGCCCGGCGTCTTCCACATTCCCGCACCCTGGACCTTCCGCAATCCGTTCGATGAGACCGATCCGGCGCGGCTGGCCAAACTGTGCGCCAAAGCGCTGGAGGATGAGATCGCCTTCCAGGGCGGCGACACCATTGCCGCCTTCATCATGGAGCCGGTTCTCGGCGCCGGCGGCGTCATCGTTCCGCATGACAGCTTCATGCCGCTGGTCCGCGAGATATGCGACCGCCACGAAATCCTGCTGATCGCCGACGAGGTGGTCACGGGGTTCGGTCGCACCGGCGCCTGGTCGGGTTCGCGGCTATCCGGCGTGAAGCCGGATTTCATGACCATCGCCAAGGCGATCACCTCGGGCTATTTCCCGCTCGGCGCCACCTTGATCGGCGCCAAGGTCGCCGACGTCTTCGAGGCCGACAAGACCAGCTTCGGGGCGATCGGTCATGGCTATACCTATTCCGGCCATCCTGTCGGCTGCGCGGCAGGGCTGGCTGCACTTGCCGAGACCAAGCGGCTTCGCCTGGACGAGAACGCAGCCGCGCGCGGCATCGAGCTCGCGGCGACGCTGGAGGGGCTAAAAGCCAAGCACGCGATCGTCGGCGACATCAGGTACAAGGGCCTGATGGCTGCGCTAGAGCTGGTCTCCGATCGCACGACGAAAAAGCCGGTGGACAAGAAGACCATGGCCGTGGTTTCGGAAGCCACTTATGACGCCGGCGTCATGCTGCGCGTGTCCGGCAACAACATCATCCTGTCGCCGCCGCTGATCATCGGCGCCGCCGACGTGGCAAAGATCGGCGAGGCCATCGATGCAGGTCTGTCGAGGGCCTGATAGACCCGCTGACGCAATGGAGTTTGGTACGCAATGACCCAATCTGAGAAGAACCCGAGCGAGGAAGCGCTCGTCAAGCGGCGTGCCCGCCTGCTCGGCGCGAAATCGCAATTGTTCTACGACGAGCCCGTGCACCTGGTGCGCGGCGAAGGCGTCTGGCTCTACGATGCCGACGGCCGCAAGTATCTCGATGCCTACAACAACGTCGCCCATGTCGGCCATTGCCACCCGCATGTGGTCGAGGCCTTGTGCCGTCAGGCAAGCCTGCTCAACACCCACACACGCTATCTGCACACCGCAATTCTCGACTATGTCGAGCGGCTGACGGCGACCTTCAATGCAAGCCTCGCCACCGCAATCCTGACCTGCACCGGCAGCGAGGCCAACGACATCGCGCTGCGCATGGCGCAGGCCGCCTCCGGCAATATGGGCATCATCGCCACCGACGCCACCTATCATGGCAACACGACGGCGGTTTCGCAGCTGAGCACGCGCATGCCTCCGATCCGCGGCCGCGCCCCCCATGTCAGGCTGGTGCCGGCCCCCGACAGCTATCGCCATCCCGATGCGATGGCCAATGGCAAGGCCTTTGGCGACGCCGTGCGTCAAGCGATCGCCTCGCTGGCACAGGATGGCATTGGCCTGTCTGGCATCATCTTGTGTCCGCTGCTCGCCAATGAAGGTTTCCCGGCTCTGCCCACCGGATTTTTCGACGACGCCTTGGGGGCCGTGCGCGAAGCCGGTGGTCTGGTCATCGCCGACGAAGTGCAGCCCGGCTTCGGCCGCACCGGCAGCCATTTCTGGGGCCATCAGCGCGCCGGCTTCGTCCCCGACATCGTCACCATGGGCAAGCCGATGGGCAATGGCCATCCGATCGCGGCCGTGGTCACCACCAAGGAGATACTGGCGACCTTCCGCGACGCTTTCCGCTACTTCAACACCTTTGGCGGCAACCCGGTCTCCTGCGCAGTCGCCAATGCCGTCCTCGACGTCATCGAACAGGAAAACCTTGTCGCCAACGCGCAAGACGTCGGTGCCTGTGCGCTTGGCCTGCTGCGCCCGCTGGCCGATCGGCATGAGTGCATCGGCGAGGTCAGGGGGGCCGGACTGTTCTTCGGCGCCGAGCTGGTCCACGACCGCGACACGCGCGAACCGGCGCCCGACATTGCCGAGCAGGTCGCCAATCGCATGCGCCATCGCGGCGTGCTGATGGGCAAGACCGGCATCCACGGCAATGTGCTCAAGATCCGCCCGCCCATGCCGTTCTCGCGCGACAATGCCGAGTTCCTGATCGGCCTGCTGGACGAGGTGCTGGGCCAAGTCGGCGGAGTGCCGGCGTGAATTCTGTTTCCACCCAATCCCAGCCCGAAACGGCAGCCGATGTCACGGAGCTCGCCAGGCGTGCGCTCGAACATTGGGGCGTCCGCAACTCTGAGCCGGAACTTCTGAAGCACCGCGAGAACGCCGTCTTCCGCGTGCGGCTGCCGGATGGCCAGCCGGCAGCCATGCGCATCCACCGGCTCGGCTACCACACGGACGCCGCGCTGCGTTCGGAACTGCAATGGATGGGCTTCCTGCAATCCGCCGGCGTCGCCACGCCGTCTTGCGTCGCAACACAGGCCGGCGATCCGTTCGTGCTTGTCAGAACGGCCACCTCGGCGCAGCCCCGGCAGGCCGATTGCCTGAGCTGGCTGGAGGGCCGCGCCGTGGGCGCACGCGGCGTGCCACTGGCCTACACGGCCGACCAGTCGATCCAGATCTTCACGGCGATCGGGCGGACCATCGCCCATATGCACAATGTCACTGCCTCGTGGACGCCGCCCGCGGGCTTCGTCCGCCATGCCTGGGACTTCGACGGCTTCTTCGGTGCGAACCCGGTCTGGGGCCGGTTCGAGACCTCGCCCTTTCTCGATGGTCCTCGCCGCGCGCTGGTCTTGCAGGCGCGCGACAAGGCAGTGAAGGCGCTGTCGGAACATGAGCGCAGCGCGCGCAATTTCGGCATCATCCACGCCGATCTGGTGCGCGAAAATGTGCTCATCCATGACAGCGCGGTGCGCATCATCGATTTCGACGATTGCGGCCATGGCTGGCACATGTACGACCTTGCCGTCGCCCTCTATCAGAACCGCGAGGAGGCGATCTACCCGCTGATCGAAACCGCTTTGCTTGACGGCTACCAGCAAGAGCGTGCGCTGATCCCGCAGGACATCGCCGCATTGCCTCTATTCGCCGCGTTGCGTGCCTTCGCCTTTCTTGGCTGGGTGCAAAGCCGCGTCGAAGGCGACATCACCAGGGATGTCGGCTTGCGGATGTCGACCATCGCAGCCGATGTGGTGATTGACTACCTGCGCGGCGAACAGCCCAACTGACGAGCCGATGAGAGCCGTCAGCTCTTGGCGAAATGGATGCTGACCGTTCCCGAGCTGCCGAAGTCGGCGACGATGGTATCGCCGGGCCGCGCCTCGACCGGGCGCACAAACGATCCGGACAGCACCACCTCGCCGGCCGCGATGGACATGCCGTAGCGGGCGAGCCTGTCCGCCAGCCAGGCAATGCCCATCGCCGGATGGTTGAGCACGCCGGCGCCAAGCCCGGTCTCCTCGACCTCCGCATTGCGCGAGACGATGGCGCCGATCCAGCGCATATCGGCTTCATCGGGTCGTTGCGGCCGGCCGCCGATGACAATGCCGGCATTGGCGGCGTTGTCGGAAATCGTATCGAAGAAAGTGCGCGCCTTCTTTGTCTCGGCATTGACGCGTTCGATGCGCGTGTCGAGGATTTCGAGCGCCGGCGTGATATAATCGGTGGCGTTGAGCACGTCGAAGATGGTCACGCCTGGGCCCCTCAGCGGCGCCTTCATGACGAAGGCTATCTCGGCCTCGACGCGCGGCTGGATGAAGCGGCCGACGGGTATCGTCGCGCCGTCGTTGAAGAACATGTCGTCGAACAGTACGCCCGAATCCGGCGTGTCGATGGCGAGCGCATATTGCATCGCCTTCGATGTCAGGCCGATCTTCCAGCCCTTCGGGGTCAGCCCGGCATCGGTCTTGCGTTTCACCAGCGCTGCCTGGACGCGATAGGCATCCTCCATCGTCGCGTCGGGAAAATCGAGGCTGAGCAGACGGATCTGGCGGCGCGAACGCTCGGCTTCGAACAGCCTTGCCGCGGCATCTTCAGCTTGCTCGGGGGTCACGATGCTACCTCGTCGACGACGCCGTTGCGGAGCACGCCGATGCCGTCGGCTTCGACTTCGATCACGTCGCCCGGCTTCAGCCAGATCGGCGGGTCGAAGCGGGCGCCGGCGCCGGTCGGCGTACCGGTGACGATGATATCGCCTGGCACCAGCGTGGTGAAGGTGGAGACATAGGCGATGATCTTGCGGAACGAGAAGATCATCCGGCTGGTGCGGTCCTGCTGGCGCAATTCGCCATTGACGCGGGTGGTCAGCGCGATGTCGGCAATCTGCGCCTCGTCGGTGAACGGCACCAGCCACGGACCGAGCGAGCCGGTGCGGTCGAAATTCTTGCCCTGCGTGACGTTGAACTTGGCGTGCCGTACCCAATCGCGAATGGTGCCTTCGTTGCACAGGGATAGTGCCGCGATATGGTCAAGCGCATCCCTCTCGGCGATGCGTCGTCCACCCTTGCCGATGACGATGACGATCTCGCCCTCATAGTCCAGCTGCGGCGATTCCGGCGGCCGCACCAGCGGCGCGTCGTGGCCGACGAAGGAGCGGGGGAAGCGGATGAACAGCGACGGATTGGAGGGCGCTGCCTGGCCGTCTTTGTACTCCTCGTTGCGGTCGGGATAGTTGACGCCGACGCAGACGATCTTTTCCGGGGACGGCACAGGGATTTCATAAGCGACGGCGTCGACTGGAAAATCGACGGCGTAGGCTTCGGCCTCTTCCGCCAGCCGCCGTAGCACGCCGGCCTCGATCACTTCGCGCAGCGTCGGCCACTGGCTGTGCCGCGCCGACAGGTCGACGACGCCCTTATCTGTGACCACGCCATAGCGCGTCTTGCCGCCGACAGTGAAGGTGGCGAGCCGCCCATGTGCAGTCATCCCGGTCTCCGTCAGGTTCGCGTCTGTGGTCACGGTGCGATGATCGGCGACGCCGTCAAATCCGGTTGGCGCGCGGCCGCGCCGGCAAAGATGCTACCCTCCTCGAACCAGCTTTTCGGCGCGGGCGCGCCCCACAGCGTCTGGCGCTGCGGGTCCTTGAGGTCCCACTTGATCGGCTCCAGATCCGGATCCACCGTCTGGTAGTCCGAGCAGTAGATCTCGATGCGGTGATTGTCAGGATCGCGAACATAGAGGAAGAAGGCGTTGGAAATGCCGTGCCGGCCTGGGCCGCGCTCGATGTTTGCGAGGTAACCGGTCGTCGCCATCAGGTCGAGCAGGTCGATGATGTTGAGCGGTGTCGGCACCCAGAAGGCGACGTGATGCAGGCGCGGACCCACACCGTTGGTGAAGGCGATGTCGTGGACGCCGCCCTTGCGGTGCGTCCAGGCCGCCCACAGCTTTCCGCTAGTGGCATCCTCGGTGTATTCGGTGACGCGGAAGCCAAGCTCGTTGTAGAAGGCGACGGACTCGTCGACGTTGGGCGAGAAGCAGTTGAAGTGGTCGATGCGCAGCGGCTTCACGCCCTTGTAGAGCGCATATTTCTGATGAATCGGCGGCAGCCTTTCCATCTGGGCAAAGAACTCGAGCGGAATGCCGTGCGGGTCGCGGGTGCGGAAGGTGCGCGACTGGTAGGGTCGCTCGACCCACTCCACCGGCAGGCCTTTTGCCTTCAAGAAGTGCTCGGCCTTGTCGAGATCCTCATCCGAGAAAACCTTGAAGCCGAGATCGCGGGCTTCGGCGCTGCCGGCCTTCTTCAGCACGATGCAGTGGTGTCCGCGCTCTTCCAACGCCCTTAGATAGATGGCTTCCGATGTCTCGTCGGTAACCTGCAGGCCGAGCGTGTCGACATAGAAGGCGCGGGATTTCGCAAGGTCGGTGACCGCCAGTTCGACATGGCTGAGGCGCACGATGTTGAAGGCGGGATAGAGGTTTGGTTTGGGCAGTGGCATCCGATGTCCTCCGGTCAGCCGCCGAGTTTCTGGATCGCGTGCGCTGAAGTGGCGAAGGCGATGTTCTTCGTCTCCATGTAGAAATCGAAGGAATGGTCGCCGCCGTCGCGGCCGATGCCCGAATTCTTGACGCCGCCAAACGGCGTCGGCAAATGCCGCACATTCTCCGAATTGACCCAGATCATGCCGGCGTCCAGCGCATCGGTGAAGCGGAAGGCGCGGGTAACATCCGACGTCCAGAGATAGCCGGTCAGGCCGTATTGGGTGTCGTTGGCCAGCGCCAGCGCTTCGGCCTCGTCCTTGAAGGAAATGGCGGTCAGCACCGGCCCGAAAATCTCTTCCTGGGCAATGCGCATCCTGTTGGTGGCGCCGGTAAACAGCGTCGGGCTGACATAGCAGCCACCGCCCGGACCGGCGAACTTGCCGCCGCCGGCGGCTACCACCGCGCCTTCCGATTTGCCGATCTCGATATAGGACAGCACCTTTTCCTCGTGCACCGGATGGATCAGCGGACCGACCACCGTTTTGGGATCGAGCGGATGGCCAACCTTGATGCGCTTTGCCTTCTCCGCGACCAGATCCGTGAATGTGTCGTAGACCGAGGCTTCGACCAGCAGCCGCGACGATGAGGTGCAGCGTTCGCCGTTGAGCGAGTAGATCATGAACACGGCCGCATCCGCCGCACGTTCGAGATCGGCGTCGGCGAAGACGATCACCGGGTTCTTCCCGCCCAGTTCGAAATGCACGCGCTTCAGCGTATCGGCGCCCTGTTTCATGATCATCGAGCCGGTGCGGCTCTCACCGACAAAACCGATCGCCTTGATGTCAGGGTGCTCGGTCAGCGCCTTGCCGGCGTGCTCGCCGAGGCCGTTGACCAGGTTCCACACGCCTTTCGGCAGGCCGGCCTCCTCGGCGATCTCGACCAGCAGGCGAGCGGTCAGCGGCGAAAATTCGGCCGGCTTGTGGACGACGGTGCAGCCTGCCGCCAGCGCCGGCGCGATCTTCCATGTCGACAGCATGAACGGCGTGTTCCACGGCGTGATGATGCCGACCGGGCCGATCGGCACGCGCGTGGTGATGTTGACCTGGCCTGTCGTGCGCAGCGTCTCGCCGTCGCGCGCTTCCGGCGCGCGGTCGGCGAAGAAGCGGAAATTCTCGGCGCCGCGCAGCGCGGCCTTGGCCATGAATTTCAGCGCCTGGCCGGTGTCCATGCACTCGACGAAGGCGATCTCCTCGGCGCGCGCTTCGATCGCATCGGCTATCTTGTGCAGCAGCTTCTTGCGCCCGTCGCCCGGCATGGCGGCCCAGGCCGGGAACGCCGCCTTTGCCGCCTTGGCGGCGCGGTCGATATCGGCGGCGCTGCCACGCGCGACCTTGGCCAGCGGCTTGAGATCGACCGGCGACATGCTCTCGAAGGTCGAGCCATCCACCGCCGGCACCGCTTCGCCGCCGATCTGGTTCAGCACGCCGTCGCGCTTGAAACGGGCCAGATAGGCCTCGGCCTTTTTCAGATTGCCTTCGAGGTCGGACATATCAGCTTCCGTCACTTGCCGCGCAGTCGCGGGTGGATTGCATTTTTCTTCCAGCTCAGTACCGGGTCGATCTCCCTGATCTCCAGGGAAAGAGCGAAATGCGGGGTCTCGAACAGGGGGCCAAGGTATTCGCTCACCGCGGCGAAGACCGCCTCCCCGGTTCGTTTCTTGTCCTGGGCGCTGCGCCCGGTTCCAATGCGAAACGACATGTCGAGGAAAGCGTTTTCCGGCAGGCTGTCGGCGATGGCATAGGCTTCCGCGCGGAAGGCCCGCACCCGCACCGCGCCGGTTTCAAACAGCCCGGTGCCGAGCACGGTGCGCAACACCAGCGCGCACAATTCGCTCATGTCGACCTTGGCATCGAGGTTGGCCGAATACTCGATGGAAAAGTGAGGCACCGCGTCTCGTTCCCCGGATTGTTCCACTGCTGTAATTAACGCGTTAATTACATGCAGCATCCCTGAAGTCAAGACTTGCATCCAAGTTGAGGCGACGATACGGGATGGAAAGGTCAGGTTTTGGCGTGCGGTCCCGCCGACCGCCCGCATCATTGGGGACGCTGCTTCTTGCTGCCTGAAAACACCCGTCGTTCTCTGCCGATGGCGCTGCTCCATGCCCGCGAAGTGGTGATGGCGCGGTTTCGCCCTATGCTGGCGGCGCATGACGTGACCGAACAGCAATGGCGTGTGCTGCGCGTTCTGAGCGAGGCCGGCCCTGTCGAGGCGACGGAACTTGCCGATCGCGCTTCGGTGCTGCCGCCCAGCCTGACACGCATCATCAAGACGCTCGAGGGCCGAAAATTCATCACCCGCAACAAGGCGGAAGGCGATGGCCGCCGTGTCGTGCTGACGATCGCCCCGGCGGGTTCCGCCCTTATCGATGCCTTGTCGCCGGAACGCCTCGTCATCTACCGCGACATCGAACAGCGCTTCGGACATGAGAGGCTCGAGCAATTGCTCGATCTGCTGGAGAGCCTGATCGCCGGCGAGAACTGACTGCTCCCGCTCAGCCGCCAAAGCTGCCAAGCCGCGTCGGCTGCGTGTAATTGCGGTCGACATAAAGCAGCGCCGAGCCGCCGCTGCCGTGCCTGACGTCGATAACGCGGCCGATCATGACATTATGCGTGCCGACTATGTGCACATCCTCGATCTCGCAATCGAAATTGACGATCGCATCGGACAGCGCCGGCGTGCCTGAGGCCAGCGTTTGCCAGCGCGCCGCCGAATAGCGTGCCTCCATGTCCCTGGTCGCGCCGGCGAACTTGCCGGCCAGGTGCATATGGTCATGCGTCAGCACGTTGACGCAGAAGCGCCGGTTGGCGAGGAACATGGCGGCCTGCGTCGAGCGGCCGTTCATGCACACCAGCAGTGTCGGCGGTTCGTCCGACACACTGCACATGGCGGTGGCGGTGAAGCCGCCGCGCCCGGCCGGACCATCTGTCGTGACGATGTTGACCGGCGCGCAGACCCTTGCCATGGCGTCGCGGAAATCGGCCTTCGAAATCTGCGTGGCCATCTGACATCACCCGGCCGTAGAAGCGAGCGGATTGAGCCAGGTATCTCCCGTCCAGCCGTTCTCGTCATAGTCGGCCATGCAGGTGTCGACCAGTTCTTCCATGGCCTTCAGCCGGCCGCCGCGTTCGGCGCCCTTCAGCACCTGCAGCCGCACCTCTTCCGGCGCACCGGCATAGTTGAGTTCGTAGAGCGCGTGGCGGCCGCCGAACTCGGTGCCGGTCGCGTCCCACAACAGTTTCATGATCTTGATGCGCTCGACATGGCCCATGTCGTTGGAACCGCGCACATATTGCGCGAGGTATTTGTCGATCTCGGGATTGTTGAAGTCGCGCACTGATGACGGCAGGTAGATCAACCCAGAAGCGATCACCCGGCGCACCGTGTCGATGACGCGCGGATAGGCTTCCGACATGAAAGTCCGGTAGGCAAGGGCTGCTTCCAGGTTGGGCAGGACAGCGCCATTCGCCCAGGGGATCGGATTGTAGGCCATGGCGTTGGAGAAGCTCCAGAACATGTGCCTGAGCGCGATCACCTCGCCCAGCGCCGCCTGGTTGCCGCGGAAGGCATCGCCGCCGGTGGCGCGCAGCGCCTTTGCCAGCAGGCCGGCGAGGAAGTCGAGCTTGACGGCAAAGCGTGTGCAGCCCTGGAAGCAATAGCCATGCATGAAGCCCGAAGCCGGATGGAAGGACAGGATTTTCTGCGCCTCGCGCAGCACCAGCACGTCCTCCCAGGGGATGAAGACATTGTCGAGCACCAGGATGGCATCGTTCTCGTCGAAGCGCGACGACAACGGATAGTCGAACGGAGCCGCCGCCGTGTTGGCCGTCTGCTCATAGGAGACGCGGCAGAACATCTTTACCCCCGGCGCATTCATCGGCACGATGAACATGACCGACAGCGACGGATCTTCGGTGACCGTCGCCGAACTCTGCGCCAGGAAATTGTAGTGGGTCAGCGCCGAGGACGTCGCCACCACCTTGGCGCCGGAGACATAGATGCCGGCGTCGGTCTCCTTGGTGATGTGGACGAAGACATCCTTCACCTGTTCGGCCGGCTTGTGGCGGTCGATCGGCGGGTTGACGATGGCGTGGTTCATGAACAGCACGGCTTCCTGCGCACGCTTGTGCCAGGCGAGCGCATTGTCCTTGAACGGGCCGTACCAGTCGGCATTGGCGCCGAGCGTGTTCATCAGTGCCGCCTTGTAATCGGGCGTGCGGCCCATCCAGCCATAGGACATGCGTGACCACTCGGCGATCGCGGTCTGCTGGGCCGCGAGTTCGCCGGAGGATTTGGCGACGCGGAAATATTTGTGGGTGTAGCCGCCCGAAGCGGTATCGGTAGGCGAGGTCAGCGTGCCCTGCCGCTTGGGATCGTGCAGCGCATCATAGAGGCGCGCCAGCGACCGCGCCGAATTGCGCATCGCCGGATGGGTGGTGACATCGGCAATGCGCTCGCCGTTGATGTAGACCTCGCGGCCGTCGCGCAAGCTCTCCAGATACTCGGCCCCGGTGAACGGGCGCCCATTGTCGGCACGAAAGTCTTCCGATCGCATGATGTTCCTCCACTTATGGCATCAACTCTAGCGCTCCTGGCAAGGATCGGTTAGGACGTAACGGCAAAACCGATTGGACTTTTTCCGGCGCAATGAGCCTCAATTCCATTCCTGATTTCTTTGTCTATGGCGAGCCGGTGCGGCCGCTCGATGTCGGCTTCCTGCATGTCGAGACGGTGCTTGCGCGCAGCAACATTCATCTCGGCCAGGTTGCCGCGCACAAGCATCCGCAAATGGGCCAGATCACCTACTGGACCAGCGGCTCCGGCACCTACCGCATCGAAGACCAATCCTGGGACTTTTCGGCACCGGCCGTCAGCTTCGTGCCGAGCACCATCGTGCATGGCTTCTCGATCGGGCCCGGCACCGACGCCATCGTCGTTTCGGTCGCCGATGATGCGCTTGCGGCAATAGCCGCTCACAGCCTGCTGCCATTGGACCGGCCGGTCTTTGCCGATAGCCTTCCTCAGCACGTCGCGTGGAAAAGGCTGGCGGCGGTGCTGGAGATGATCGCCGCCGAATATGCCGAGGCGCAGGCCGGCAGTGACAAGACCCTGCCGGCGCTGATCGCCGTCGCGCTCTCGCACATCGCGCGCCTTGGTCCCGAGGTGAAGGATGCCACCGGTTCTTCCGATGCTGCATTGGCGCGCGGCTTGCGCCGTCTGGTCGATGCGCATTTCCGCGACAACTGGCCCGTCGACCGCTACGTGGGGGCGCTGGCCACGACACCGCATCTTCTCGACAAGGCCGCCCATACGGTGCTTGGCAGCGGCGTCAAGCGGCTCATGGGCGAGCGACGGTTGCTGGAGGCCAAGCGGTTGCTGCTGTTCACCGTGCGCACCGTCGAGGACATCGCCTACGAAATCGGCTTCGAAGATCCGGCCTATTTCTCACGCTTCTTCCGGGAGCGGGTTGGCCAGGCGCCCGCCGCCTGGCGCCGCGCGCAGCTGGGGCAGAGTTGAAGCTTCCGCGCCGGCCAGGATCAGGCGTTTGGGCCGACACGCCGGCCAGGCGCAGCGCCGCCGAGTTGATCCACCTGTTGATAGGTGTTGCCGCGCAGCATCACCCCGCGCACGGCGCGGCGCATCGAGATTGATGTCGCCGCGAAACTTGCTGGTGTTTTTTGTCGCTTCCAAACGGTTCGTTATTTGAACCACCATTTTATGTGCTATGAGCGGACTGCAAGGTGGATTGGCTTCCGTCCCATGCGAAGTATCTTGAGGACGCACGATGAGCACAGTCGGCAAAGCGATATCGCTGTTGGAACAGTTCACGCTCGGCGAACCGGAGATCGGCCTGTCCGAGCTCGCCCGCAAAACCGGCCTCGACAAGGCGACGGCGCGGCGCCTGCTGATGGCGCTGGCCGACCACCGCCTGATCGAACAAGAGCCGGCAAGCCGCCGCTACCGGCTCGGCGCCGGCCTGTCGCGGCTGGCCCGGTTTCGCGACGCGCATTTTCCCTTCGTGCGCGTGGCAGCACCTGTGGTTCGCGAGCTGGCGCTGGAAACCGGCGAAACGGTGCATCTGTCGGAATTCAGCGCCGGCGCACTGCTGACGGTCCATGTCGAGCTGTCGGCAAAGGCCAACCGGGTCAATGTCGATGTCGGCCAGGTGCTGCCCTTGCACGGCACCGCCTCCGGCATCGCCTTTCTCGCCGCTTCGCCTCGGGAAGCGGCCGAGGCCTATGTCGACAAGCCGTTGCCGACCTTCACGCCACACACGGTGACGCAGCCCGACAGGCTGATGAAGGCGATCCGGCTTGCCGCCAAGCGCGGCTATTCCTCGAGCTCCCAAGGCTATGAAGAAGGCGTGCACAGCATAGCCGCGGCAATCCTCGGCTCCGATGGGCGTCCTCTCGGTGCGCTCGCGGTGGCCTCGCCTGTGTCACGCGCCGATGACAGCATGGCGGCCAGCCAGGGCGAAGCGGTGATCCAGGCGGTGCGGCTGATTTCAGCGCGCCTGGCCGGCGAAGCCTGACATCTCTACCGTCGCAGGGGAGATGATTAGCGGGTTAAGTTCCCAGCGGCGCACCGGCCTTGCCGCGAGACCGGAACGCTTCGTCTGGGACAGGCGGCTGGAGCGCAGCAAGGAAGAATTGTTGTCGCCCGCCCGAGCGTCGCCCACGATCTCGGAAATCGCCTTTGCTTGCGGGTTCAATTCGAGTGCGCATTTTTCGCGCGCGTTCGAGAGCCGGTACGATGTGGCCCGCGGGAGTTGCGCCAGAGGCTGGGGGCGGGTGCATTAAGGGGTGGGCCGTTTGCCGATCTCGGAGAGCGCCCTAGCTCGCCGAAAGCCGGCATCCGGCAGCAAGTTCTACATATTGGCAGCGGTTGGCCGCACGATCACTTCGTTGACGTCGACGCCATCGGGTTGATCAAGCGCAAAACGGATCGCCCGTGCAATGGCGTCCGGTGTGAGCGACTTCTGCCGCCATTCTTTCAGAGCCGTGGCGACCTGAGGATCGCTGATATCGTCGCCCAGTTCGGTTGCGGTCACTCCGGGGGAGATGATCGTGGCGCGGATGTCGTCATGCTCCTGCCGCAGCCCCTCGGTGATTGCCCAGACGGCATATTTCGTGCCGCAATAGACCGCCGCGGTGGGCAGCACGATATGCGCGCCGACCGAGGCGACATTGACGATATGCCCATTCTTCTGGGCGACGAAGCGCGGCAGCACCGCGGCGATCCCGTTCAGCACGCCGCCGATGTTGACATTGATCATGCGAGACCACTCATCGCGCTTCAGCGCGGCAAGCGGCGACAGCGGCATGACGCCGGCATTGTTGACCAGCACATCGATCTGCCCGAATTCGGCATGAGCGGCATCGGCAAAGGCGTCGAAATTCGCCGCGTCAGTCACGTCGAGTTCGCGCCACGCGACGCCTTTGCCTATTTCTGCGGCCAGCGCCTTGAGCCGCTCGGTGCGGCGGGCCCCGATGAACAGTCTGGCGCCGGCACCGGCAAGTTCCCGAACCGTCGCTTCGCCGATGCCGCTGGAGGCGCCGGTGATGAGTACAACCTTGTCTTTAAGTCCCGTCATGATCGTTCCTTTTTCGCTGCGGTGACGGGGAGATAGATGGCGCGAACCGGCAAAGGCCGGTAGCGTGATCGTCCAAAGAGTTTGCACGATCCTCCAAATGAACTCGAAATGCCTTGCAACATTTCGCGCCATGAAGATTTATGCGGCATGGAGAAAATCAATGAACTCGCCGAGCTGATCACCCGCTTTGCGCCGAAATCTGGCATGGCCGGCACTGCGGTGCCGCGGCTGTCGCTCATTCGCGCCAACCAGCCCAGTGCACCCGTGCCTGCGGTCTACGAGGCGTCGCTTTGCATAATCGCCCAAGGATCGAAGCGCGTCTCGCTGGCCGACCAGAGCGTGGTCTATGACGCATCGAGCTACCTGCTCGTCTCGGTCGACCTGCCGCTGGTCGGGCATGTGTTGGAGGCGAGCCCGGCGGCGCCCTACCTCTGTTGCAAGATAGATTTTGATTCCACCGCGCTGGCCGAACTGCTTGTGAAAGAAGGACGTGCATCCCCCAGCAGGGATCTGCCGGTGTTAGCTGCCTATCCAAGTGACCCCGACCTGATTGATGCCGCCTGTCGGCTTGTCAGGCTGCTCGATCGCCCCGAGAGCGTCACCGTGCTGGCGCCGCTGATCGAACGCGAAATCCTTTACCGGCTCCTCACCGGACCGCACGGTGACACGCTTCGCCAGATGGCGTCGGTGGACAGCCACCTGAACCAGGTCAGCCGCGCCATCGCCACGATCCGCAATCATTTCCAGGCACAACTGCGCATCGAAGAGATTGCGGCGGCATCAGGCATGAGCGCGTCGTCCCTTCATGCCCATTTCAAGGCGATTACGCGCATGACCCCGCTCGAATACCAGAAGCAGCTGCGCCTGCAGGAGGCGCGAAGGATTATGCTTGCCGGCGGCGCAAACGCAGGCACGGCCGGGTTCGCGGTGGGCTATGACAGCCCTTCGCAGTTCAGCCGAGAATATCGTCGCCTGTTCGGTGCGCCGCCCCGGAAAGATATTGACCGCCTTCAGGCAACACCCAGTTCGGCTGCGGCTTATTGAGTTTTCCGAGCGGCATGCGCCAGCCATGGCTGGTCAGGAGCCAGCCGCCTCCAAGTGGCGAAGCGTCCGATCATGCTCGGTAGAACTCCCGGTACCATTCGACAAAGCGCGGAACCCCTATTTCGATCGGGATTTTGGGCTTGAAGCCGGTCGCCTCCTCGAGCGAGCTGACATTGGCAAAAGTTGCCGGAACGTCGCCTGGCTGAAGTGGCCTGAGGTTGCGGTTTGCCTTGCGTCCCAGCGCGTCTTCGAGCACCTCGATCAATCGGTTCAGTTGAACGGGCGAATTGCCGCCGATGTTGTGAATCCTGAACGGGGCGTTGCTGGTCGCTGGGTCTGGCGCGACACTTTTCCACTCAGGATTGGGTGTCGCGGGTTGCTGCATGACGCGGATAATACCTTCGACAATGTCGTCGATATAGGTGAAATCCCGCTGCATGTTGCCATAGTTGAAGACCTCGATCGGCTCGCCGGCGAGGATAGCCTTGGCGAAGATGAACAGCGCCATGTCCGGCCGCCCCCACGGACCATAGACGGTGAAAAAACGCAGCCCGGTGGTCGGCAGTCGAAACAGATGGCTGTATGTGTGCGCCATCAGCTCGTTCGCCTTCTTGCTTGCGGCGTAAAGGCTGAGCGGATGGTCCGCCGGATCGTGCACGGAAAACGGCATGCGGGTGCTGCCGCCATAAATCGAACTCGACGATGCATAGACCAGATGGCCGACGGAGGCCTGCCGGCATCCTTCCAGGATGTTGACAAAGCCGCTGAGGTTGCTTTCCACATAGGCGTGCGGATTGCTGATCGAATAGCGTACGCCGGCTTGCGCCGCGAGATTGACGACAACCTCCGGCGCGGCCGAGAGGAAGAGCTCCGAAATACGGTCCCGCTCCGTGAGATCGGCATGCTCGAAACAAAAATTCGAAAACGCTTTCAGCCGCTCGAGACGAGCCTGCTTCAGGCTGACGTCATAATACTCGTTCATGGAGTCGAGGCCGATAACCTGGCGTCCTTCGGCAAGCAGCCTCAGGCAAAGATGAAACCCTATGAACCCGGCTGCGCCGGTGATCAGTATCGGCCTGCTTGATGTCACTGCATATCCTAGCGTTAATTTCAGGCGAGCTTTACAAGCTCCAGTATTTTATGTTGTCGGGAACTTCATTGGGCTTGATGGCCGACTTGACATCGAACAGTGTCCCCCCCGGCCTGATCATTTGAAAAAGACGCGCTCTTTCGTTGGTGAGATATTGCCTGTGAGGCACCGCCAGAACAAGCGCCTGCAAATCGTTTATCTCATCGAGCGGCAGGATTGTTTCGCCGTGATCACGCCGAGCGGTTTCGACATCGGCAAGGGGATCATGGACTTTGGGGACAATTCCGAACTGCCTTAGTTCCTTGACCATGTCGAAAACGCGGCTGTTGCGCAAATCCGGCACGTCCTCCTTGAATGTCAGCCCGAGAATGCCGACAGAAGCCCCTTTGACGGGCGTGTCAGAACCAATCAGCCGTTTGACAACCTGCTGGGCGACGAAGGCCCCCATGCCGTCATTGATGCGACGTCCGGCGAGGATGATCTGCGGATGGTAACCTTCGGCCTCGGCCTTGGCGGTCAAATAATATGGATCGACGCTGATGCAGTGGCCGCCGACGAACCCCGGTTTGAAGGGAAGGAAGTTCCATTTCGTCGACGCAGCATCAAGAACATCCTGCGTCCGGATATCGAGCCGCTCGAAGATCATTGCCAGTTCGTTCATCAGCGCGATGTTCAGATCGCGCTGGGTGTTCTCGATAACCTTCGCTGCCTCGGCCACCTTGATCGACGGGGCGCGGTAGACGCCGGCATCGATGATACGGCCATAAACGTTCGCGATGCGCTCCAGCGTCTCGTTATTCTCGCCGGAGACGACTTTGACGATCTTTTGCAGCGAGTGTTCCCGATCGCCGGGGTTGGCGCGTTCGGGCGAATAGCCGAGGGCAAAGTCGCGGGGATGTCGCAGGCCGGAAACCTGCTCGATGATCGGCCCACAGAAATCTTCGGTCACACCTGGATAGACTGTCGACTCAAAAACGACGACGGCGCCTTTGCTCACCGCCTCGCCGACGAGTTCGGACGCCAGTTTCAAAGAAGCTAGATCGGGAGCGCGATTTGCGTCGATAGGGGTTGGCACGGCAACGATGAAGAAAGTAGCGCCTTTCAACATCTCCCGATCGGTGGTCAGCCCTATCGAGGTCTCCTTGAGCGCCGTTGCGTCAACTTCCCCCGTACGATCGACGCCGCCACGCAATTCCCCGATCCGACGCTCGCTGATGTCAAAAGCTATGGTGCCGGGGAAAACCTTCCCAAAGGCAATGGCTACCGGCAGGCCGACATAACCCAGGCCGATAACTGCAATGCGTTCGGACATCCGTGGGGTTCCTCGAGCCACCTGTTGAGCCGACGTGCTTGTATGGCAGCCTGTTGGCCAATTCAACGATGCTCTATCGCGAAGAGGAATGTCTCACGAAAAATGGTCGTTGCCATTTTCATGTTGCCATCCGCCGATGCCATCGATGTTGTGGATAAAATCCAGCAGGACCGGGTTTCGAGCCACTCTCTGCTGCGGATTGGGGTGAACCGTCAGGTTCTGCCGGCCATCTACGCAGCGGCGGCCCTGACGACAGGGCTGATATTCTCTGCTGCCAATCCATAGGCCACTATCGGCCTCAATCGTGCCTTCTGATCAAACCAAATGCCCGGATCGGAATTCGCATCGGCACCGAGCGGATCTGCGAAATTTCAGTTTGGTCCATGTGCATTGGCTGCGGACACGTCGTATCCTGCGTGTGGCGACCGATATCTGGTCGATCAGCATTTGCCTGGGAGCAGAAATTGGCCAGACTCTATGACAGCCGCAGACGCATTCTCGTTACCGGGGGCGCAGGGTTTATCGGCTCGCATCTTATTGACCGCCTGTTGGAACGAGGCGACGAAATCTTGTGTGTCGACAACCTTTTCACCGGATCAAAGCGCAATATCGACCATTTGGCCAAGCATCCCCGCTTCGAATTCATGCGCCATGACGTGACCTTTCCGCTCTACGTCGAAGTCGATGAGATTTACAACCTGGCGTGTCCGGCCTCGCCTGTTCACTACCAGTACGACCCGGTTCAGACGATCAAGACCGCCGTGCACGGCGCCATCAATGTTCTTGGACTGGCAAAGCGGCTGAAATGCAAAGTCTTTCAGGCCTCCACCAGTGAGGTCTATGGTGACGCGTCTGTGCATCCGCAGCCCGAGAGTTACTGGGGCAATGTAAACCCGATCGGGCCGCGCTCATGCTACGATGAAGGCAAACGCTGCGCCGAAACGCTGTTCTTCGACTATCACCGACAACATGGCTTGTGGGTCAAGGTCGCGCGGATTTTCAATACGTTCGGGCCGCGCATGCACCCGGCAGACGGCAGGGTTGTCTCAAATTTCATCGTGCAGGCGCTTCGTGGTGAACCGATAACCATTTTCGGCGACGGCTCACAGACAAGGTCGTTTTGCTACGTCGACGACCTGGTGAGCGGCATGCTGCGCCTCATGGATACGGGGCCGGAGGTGACCGGTCCAGTAAACATCGGCAATCCAAGGGAAGTAACGATCCGGCGCTTGGCCGAACTGACGACGCAGATGACCGGATCAGGTTCGGATATAATTTACCGCGATCTTCCGCAAGACGATCCGCGGCACCGCCAGCCCGATATCACCCTTGCCAAAAGGCTTGTCGGCTGGGAGCCGACGGTGACTTTGGAAGCCGGGCTGCAACAGACGATCGACTATTTCAAAGCCCTGCTGCCGAAGGTTTCCACAAACTCGCCTTGACCCGGCACCGCAGTGCAACCGTCAAGTCTGACCGATCACCGTCGTGGTAGCGACGCCTTTTGCAGTCGACTCCGGTAGGCTTGAAGTTTTTTGAATTCTAATTATTTTAAGCTTGAAATTATTTGAAGAACCCCATGGCGCTTCATCCGTCCGAGCCGGGACACCGGCATTTGGCGGAGAGCAGAAGGAGGAGGAAGATTTGCCGTCGTTCCGGGATAAAACTCCATGAACACAGCACGATTTTCCGAGAGTGTCACAGGCAAGATCGTCGATGGCGTTCTCGTCGTCACGATCGAAAATCCGCCGGTCAACGCGCTGTCCTTCCATGTCAGGGCCGGACTGATGGCTGCGCTTGGGCGTGCGGCGTTGGATGAAGTGTCTGCCGTGGTGCTGACCGCCATTGGGCGCACCTTCATCGGTGGCGCCGATATCAAGGAATTCGGCAAGCCCGCTATCGAGCCCACACTGCCTGAAGTGATCGAAGCGATCGAGAGCTTCGCGAAACCCGTCGTCGCGGCAGTTGGCGGCGCGGCGCTCGGCGGCGGCTGCGAGATTGCGCTGGCCTGCCACTACCGGGTGGCCAGCAAGGCGGCCAGCTTCGGCCTGCCCGAGGTCAAGCTCGGGTTAGTGCCTGGGGCCGGCGGAACCCAACGCCTGCCCCGCCTCATCGGCACGGTCGCCGCAATCGACCTGATCGGCACGGGTCGGCCCGCGAAAGCCGACGAAGCGCTCACTCTCGGTCTGATCGATGCCATTGCAGACGATCTTCCCGAAGGCGCGCTCGATGTCGCCCGCCGTCTCGTTGGCCAACCGCTGTGGCGCACGGGCGCGCTTTCCGTCCCGCGCTCGCAACCTGAGGCCGACGCGGCAGCCGCAAAGAAGGTACTTTCCCGCAACCGAGGGCAGATGGCGCCTGCAGAAGCCGTGAGACTGGTCCAGGCCGCGTCCACGGCCAAACTTGAGGACGGTCTTGCGGACGAACGCGCGACCTTCCTGCGCCTCCGGGATTCTCGCGAAGCGGCAGCGTTGCGCCACGTCTTCTTTGCCGAGAGGCAAGCCAGCAAAGTCGACAGGCTGGAGGGTGTCACGCCTCGCAAGGTCGAGACCGTCGGTATCGTCGGAACCGGCCTGATGGGTGCAGGCATCGCGGTCTCGGCCTTGAATGCCGGCTATCGCGTAATCGGCATCGAGCAGAACGACGACGCCGCGGCAAAAGGATACGAGCGTATCGCCGGGCTTCTCGACAAGTCGGTCCAATCCGGCCGTCTCACCGATCATGCGCGCAGGGAGGCGCTGAGCCGGTTTGAAGCGGCCAGCGACGCCGGCAGGCTGGTGCAGGCCGATCTGGTCATCGAGGCAGTGTTCGACGATCTCGCGGTAAAAACCGAACTCTTCCGGAAGCTCGAACGTATCGTCCGCCCGGACGCCATCCTTGCGACCAACACCAGCTACCTCAACCCCGACGAGATCGCCTCTGCAACCGCCCGGCCCGAACGGATCGTCGGCCTGCATTTTTTCTCCCCGGCCAACGTCATGCGGCTCACCGAAGTGGTGGATTGCGCGGCGACGGCGCCCGATGTGCTCGCCTCGGCGATCGCCTTCGTCAGGAAGCTCGGCAAGCTGCCTGTCGTGTGCGGCGTTACCGAGGGTTTCATCGGCAACCGCATCTATTCGGCCTACCGCCGCGAGGCGGAGTTCATGGTGGAGGATGGCGCAGCACCCGATGAGGTGGATGCCGCGCTGGAGGCCTGGGGCTTTCCGATGGGGATCTTCGCGGTCAACGATATGGCTGGGCTGGAGATAGCCTGGGCGCGGCGCAAGCGACAGGCGGCGATGCGCGATCCGCAAGCACGTTATGTCGAAATCGCCGACCGGCTGTGCGAGGCCGGCCGCTTCGGCCGCAAGACCGGGCGCGGCTGGTACGATTATTCCGACGGCGAGCGCAGGAGCGACCCGCAAGTGGCCGCGCTGATCGAGGCCGTTCGGGCGGCCAAGGACATCGTGCCGCGCCGCTTTTCGCCCGATGAGATCGTCACGCGCTTGCTGGCGGCAATGGCCGAAGAGGGCAAGGCCTTGCTTGCCGAAGGCATCGCGGCGCGTGCCTCCGACATCGATCTGGTGATGATCAACGGCTATGGCTTCCCGGCCCACAAGGGCGGGCCGATGTTCCGCGCCGGAGAGGTTTAAGGACCAGCTACGACAGCCTTGCGATGACGGCGCGCAGTGCCTCGCCGAAACGCCTGACCTCGTCGACCGTGTTGTAATGGACCAGCGAGGCGCGGATGGCGCCGCTGTCCATCGACAGGTTGAGACGCTTCATCAGCCGGGGCGCATACATATGGCCGTCGCGGATGCCGATCTGCATGTCAGCCATTTCCTCGACGATCCGCTGCGGCGACAGCTTGCCGATGTTGAAGCAGAATGTCGGCACGCGTTCGTTGATGCGGGCTTCCTCGGCGACGCCGTAGATCGTGGCATTGCATCCCTTGAGCACGGCGAGCATCTCACGCGCCAGGAGCACTTCGTAATCGCGGATGGCGCCCATGCCGGCAACGATGTTGTCGCGCCGCGAGCGGTTGTTGGAGGGCGCCAGATTGCGGCCGATCAGTTCCAGGTACTGCACTGCGGCATCCATGCCCGAGACGTTCTCGTAGATGAAGGTGCCTGCCTCGACCTTGTAAGGCGGCTCGTCGGGGATGAAATCCTCGCGGAAGGTCGGCAGCCGCTTCAGCGTTTCGAAGCGGCCCCACAGAAAGCCCATATGCGGCGAGAAATTCTTGTAGCCGGAGCAGACGAGATAATCACAGTCCCAGGCCTGCACGTCGATCAGCCCGTGCGGTCCGTAATGCACGCAGTCAAGGAACACTTCGGCGCCGGCCGCATGCGCGATCGCGGCCACCGAAGCGACGTCGACGATCGAGCCGATCGAATGCGCGGTCACCGTGCAGGCGACGAGACGGGTGCGATCGGAAACCAGCGGCTTGAGGTCGTCGACATGCAGGTTGCCGTCCTCGCGCATGCGCCACCATTTGAACTTGGCTCCGGCGGGCTCCAGCGCCAGCCACGTGGCGATGTTGGCGTCGTGGTCCATATCGGTGATGACGATCTCGTCGCGCTCTGTGTCCTTGGCCAGCATCTGGCCGATGCCGAGGCTGACCAGGCGAATGAACGAGGTGGCGTTCATGCCGAAGCAGATTTCCGACGGACTGTAGGCGTTGATCAGCAAGGCCACGCTCGTCCGAGCATCCGCAACCGATTGGTCGACCGTGACCGAGCGCCCATAGCGACCACCACGCTGCACATTGTGCGAGACCAGGTGATTGGTCACCGCGTCGAGCACGCTCTGCGGGATCTGCGCGCCGGCGGCGTTGTCCATGAAGATGAAATCACCGGCGCGCTGCAAGGCCGGAAACATGGCGCGGATGGTGTCGACCGGAAAGCCGCCGGCGGCTTGGGAATTGCTCAACTGTATCTCCTGCGAATGGCTTGGGAAGCGGGACGGTTGATGAGGTCAGCGCGTCTTCTCGGTCTTGAAGCGGTCTTCGAGCAGGCTGACGAGGCGGACCATGGGCCAGAGGAAGATGAGATAGACCAAAGCGGCGCCGATCAGCGGCGAGGGATTGGCATAGAGCGATTGCGCGTTGGTCGCTTCCTTCAACAGTTCCGGCAGCGCAACGGTGGAAGCGAGCGACGTGTCCTTGAACATCGAGACGCAATTGCTGGTCATCGGCGGGATGACGACGCGGATCGCCTGCGGCAGCACCACCTTGCGCAAGGTCAAAAGGAAAGGCAGGCCGAGCGCCTGTGCTGCCTCGAATTGGCCTTTCGGAATGCTCTCAATGCCGGAGCGGAACACTTCTGCCGAATAGGCCGACATGATGATGGCGAACGCCGTCACGGCGGAGGCCCAGGACGACAGACGGATGCCGAGGAAGGGCAGCGCATAGTAGATCAGGATCAGCACCACCAGCACCGGCAGGGCGCGGAAGATGTCGGTGTAGCCGACCGCCAGCCAGCGCAGCGGCTTCGGCGCATAGAGCCGCAACAGGCTGATCCCCAGGCCGATGGGAATGCCGATGCCGATACTCAAAATGCCGAGCAGCAGCGTGTTCAGGAAGCCACGCAACAGCGCCGGCAGGCTGGACATGATCACGTCAGGATTGAAGAAGGTGTCGATCAGCGACATGGGAGCGTTCCCGAACCCCAGAGCAAAGGATGCTCAAGTTAAAACCAATCGACCTTGCCTCCGATGAGGCTATCCGTGTGGCAGCAGGCGCCGGAGCGTGAAATGAATCGTGCCGGCCTGGGAGCCGGCACGATTTAAGTGCATTGCCGGTCAGGCCTTGGGCAGCGGCATTTCCTTGACCGTCGAGGAATCGGCTGGCGCGTCGCTGCCGAACCACTTCTTGTGGATCGCGGCCAGCGTTCCGTCCTTCTTCATCGCGGTCAGCGCGTCGTTCAGCTTGCCGAGCAGCGGATGGTCCTTGCTCATCATCAGGCCGTACTGTTCGCCGGTCTTGATGCGCTGCTTAACCTTCAGGTCCTTCATCTTGGTGAAGGAGTATTCCATGCCCGGAATATCGCTGACGGCGGCGTCCACGCGGCCCGCGCTGAGGTCGAGCAGAAGATTCTGCTGCGTGTCATAGCCCTTCACGTCGCTGTAGCCGTCAGCCTCCTGATGCGCCTTGACCCAGGTCTCGCCGGTCGAGCCTGAAAGCACGCCGACGATCTTGCCCTTGAGGTCGGCCTCGGTGTTAACAGCGCTATCGGTCTTCGTCGCAATGCCCATGTCGGAGTCATAATAGGGCTGGGTGAAGGACAGCGTTTTCAGTCGCTCCGGCGTGATGGTGATCGAGGAGATCGCGACATCGATGCGGTTGGAACTGACAGCCGCGAACAGCGCCTGGAAGCCGAGGTCGGCAATGTCGGTGGTCATGCCGGCACGCTTGGCCGCTTCGTTGACGATGTCGACTTCAAAGCCCTCGAAAGTGCCGCTCTCGTTCTTGTATTCGAAGGGCGGATTGGTCGGGTAGGCGCCGACATTGAGCACATCGGCGGCAAAGGCGGTGGCCGGGCCGGCAGCGATGCCGATCGTGGCGGCGAGAAGAAGCAGGTTGCGACGAGTGAAGCTCATTTTGTGTTCCCTCTGGTTGTTGATCGGGCGGGTTTGCTCCCGCACGGTTTGTTGCCGTCCCACCTCCCAGCGGGGCGTCAATTCATGGCGGCGACCATGCGCTCGAGCGCGGTCGCTATCTGGTCGCGTTCACGGCACACGCACATCCGCAGGAAGGCCGCTGCCGAATTTCCAAAGAGGTGGCCGGGAGCCAGCCCGACGCGCGCCGTCTCCAGTATCCTGGCGCAGGCCTGCCGGGCGTCGCTTTCGCCGTTCATGGCAAAGAAGGCATACATGCCTCCGCGCGGTTTCGTCGGCAGGATGATGCCGGGAATCTGGGCCAGCCTGTCATAGGCAAGGTCGAGGCCGGTTTTGATCCGCTGCCTGATCTCCTCGACCAGCGGCTCGCCTTGGCGGATGGCGGCGACAGCGCCTGCCTGGATAGGCGCGGCGGTGCCGCTGTTGATGTACTGCGTCATGGCGCCAAGCTGGTCGGCCACCCCCGACGGATGCGTCAGCCAGCCGATGCGCCAGCCGGTCATCGCCCACGCCTTCGAAAAACTGTTGACCGACAGCACCCGGTCGCCATCCTCGGCGATCTGCAGGATGGAAGGAGCAACATTGCCGTCGAAATAGAGCCGGCCATAGACCTCGTCGGAGATGATCCAGATGCCGGTGCGCCGGCTGAAGTCGAGCAGCGCCTGCATCTCCTCGCGCGACGCGGTCCAGCCGGTCGGGTTGGACGGCGTCGACAGGAAGATCGCGCGTGTGCGCGCATCGCAAGTGGCGAACAGCCGGTCGAGATCGAGATGCCAGTCGCCCTTGAAGTCGAGCGAAAACGGCCTTGGCTCGCCGCCGATCAGATGGATGGCGTTGTGGATGTTGGGCCATTGCGGCGCGACATAGACGACGTTGCTGCCGGTATCGACCAGCAGTTCCAGCGCCAGGTACAGCGCCTGCATGCCGCCGGGCGTGACCGTGGTGCGCGCAATCGGGATCGTCCGGCCGTGAATGCGCGTTTGGTATTCCGACAGCGCCTCGTTCAGTAGGGGGTGCCCACGCATGTTAGGGACGTAGAACGTCTGGCCTTCATCGAAGGCGGCCTTCGCCGCGTCGCGGATGAAAGCGGGCGTCACCATGTCGCCTTCGCCGTACCAGAGCGCGATCACGTCGCCCAGTTCTCGGGCGCGCACGGCAAGGTTGGCAATGTTTTCGGTGTGCAGGTCACGGATCTGGGCACGTACGCCGTCGAAAGCATAACGCGCGCTGGACGATGACTGGGGCAGTATGAACGACAAGGACTGAAACCCCTCCCACCCGGAGCACCGCGACGGACTGCCCGGCAAGCCCCACCGGCACGACAGTCGCCATCGAGTTTGGATGCTATCCAATGTGCTGCGCTTTTCAAGGAAAAAGTTTTAAGCTTAAAAAGTTTTTGCCCGATCCCGCCCGTCTACCGCAGCTCGGCGCGCGCAGCGGTGCAGTTGGCCGTAGCGCCGGCGCCAAGAAACATCGTATCGCTGGCCAGCACGAAGAAGCTCGCGCCGATAGCGGCCCACTGGCTGATCGTCTGTGGGCTGGCGCAAAATATACCCGATGTCTTGCCATGCGCGACGGTCGCGCGGATGATCCTTGTGATCGCCTCATTGAGCTTGTCCACGCCTTTCGGCCCGATCGCATCGATCGACACGGAGAGATCGCCGGGGCCGACGAAGACCACATCGATGCCGTCTATGGCCGCGATCGCCTCGATGTTGGCCAGCCCCTCCGATGTCTCGACCTGGACCGCGACGACCACCCTGTCATTGGCCGCGGCCAGATATTCGGGAATGCGATAGCCATAGCCGGCCGCGCGGCCAGGCCCGACGCCGCGCTCGCCCAGCGGCGGATAGCGCGAGGCCTTCACCGCCGCCTCGGCCTGAGCAGCGGTCGAGACGCGCGGCACGAGCACGCCTTGTGCGCCGCTGTCGAGCGCCGCCTGGATAGCTTCCGGCGCATGACCGGGAACACGCACCATGGCCGGCACGCGATGCACGTCGGCCGCGCGCACCATGGTTTCGATCGTGTCGCGCGCGATCTGGGCATGTTCCCAGTCGATGCAGACGAAGTCGAGGCCGGTGAGCGCCATCACTTCGACGGCGACGGGATGGGGAATAGCGGCGAAGGAGCCGACGAGATTGGTCTTGCCGATGCACTTCTGACGGAACGCGCTCATATCCATCCCCCTTTTTTCCCCTCCGAATTGATATCCGCAATCGGCGGCGAGGCGAAGCTATTTCAGGCTTGAAATATTTTTGCGCGGGCCTAGCGTGTCGGTCTCCCGCCACGAGTTCCCATGATGATCAAAACGCATCCCCTGCACGGCTCGAACAAACTGAAGCTCGGCGTCTTTTCGACCAATGCCGATGGCGGTCTGGCCATCACCGATGTGCCGGAACGCTGGACGGCAAGCTGGCAGGACAATCTGACGGCGGCGCAGATCGCCGACCGCGCCGGGCTGGAATTTATGCTTCCGATCGCGCGCTGGCGTGGCTTTGGCGGCCGCAACAAGGTGCGCGAATGGTCGTTCGAGACCTTCACCTGGGCAGCAGCTCTGGCGGTGGCCACCGAGCAGATCGGCCTGTTCATGACCGTGCATGTGCCGCTGGTGCATCCGCTCTATGCCGCCAAGGCGCTGGCAACTGTCGACCATATCAGCCAGGGCCGCGCCGGCTTGAACATCGTCTGCGGCTGGAACCCGAAGGAATTCGGCATGTTCGGCACGCCTTTGGTCGAGAAGGGCTACGACCAGGCCGCCGAATGGATCGAAATCCTGGAAAAGCTCTACGCCTCGGACCAGCCTCTGGACTATGAAGGCACATACTATCGCCTCAAGGAGGCGGTGAGCCGGCCGGCGAGCCTGCAGGTTCCACGCCCGGTGACCATGAACGCTGCTTTCGGTGGCCCGGGCCGGGATTTCGCCGCCGCCCGATGCGATTATCTGTTCACGACCTTTTCGGAAATGAGCGATGCCGGCAAGCATGTCGCCGACATCAGCGAGCGGGCCGACAAGGTTGGCCGCAACGTCGGCGTCTACACGGTGGCGCATGTCGTCTGCCGTCCAACCATGGAAGAGGCGCAGGCCTACTACACGCGCTATGCCGTCGATCTGGTCGACCACGATGCGGTCGATGCTCATATGGCAGGCAAGAAGGAGTTCTCGCAGTCGCATGACCCGCATGCCTATGACCGCTACTGGCAGCGTTTCGCCGGCGGCGCCGGCACCTACCCGCTGGTTGGAACGCCGGAAACGATTGCCGCCGAGATGGCGGCAATAGCCGGGCATGGCTACCAGGGCATCGCGCTGTCGTTCGTCAACTACACCCAGGAACTGCCCTATTTCTGCGACCACGTATTGCCGCTGCTGAAGCGGGCGGGGCTGCGCTGCTGACAATCCGGGAATAACGAATTCGTTAATCCGGAATGACGGCGGTTGCCTGAATTTCGATCTTGGCGCGATCTTCCACCAGCGCCACCACCTGCATGGCGGCCATCGCTGGGAAATGCCGGCCGATCACCTCGCGATAGGCCTCGCCTATACCCTTGAGATTGCCGAGATATTCGGCCTTGTCGGTGAAATACCAGGTCATCGTGGTGATGTGCCGTGGCTCCGCGCCGGCTTCCGCCAGCACGGCGACGATGTTTTGCAGCGTCTGCCGCACCTGGCCGGCGAAATCGTCGGTCTCGAACTGGCACTGCCCGTTCCAGCCGACCTGTCCGCCCACGAAGACGAGCCTGCCGCGCGCGGCAATGCCGTTGGCGTAGCCGACCGGTTTCGCCCAGCCCTCCGGCTGCAGGATCTCGTGCATTTTCAAGCCTCCCCGGTATTCTTAAAGATCAATCTCAAATCAAATACATCGCCGTCAGGCCGCACCCATCACCTGCCGTGCGATCACCACCTTCTGCACATCGGATGCGCCCTCGTAGATGCGTAGCGCGCGGATCTCGCGATAGAGGCTCTCGACGATATGGCCCTTGCGGACGCCGTCCCCCCCATGCAGCTGCACAGCCTTGTCGATCACCTCTTGCGCCTTGTCGGTGGCGAACAGCTTGGCCATCGCCGCCTCGCGGGTGACACGAGCCGCGCCCATGTCCTTGGTCCAGGCAGCGCGGTAGACCAGCAGCGCTGCGGCATCGATGTCCAGCGCCATGTCGGCGATATGGCCTTGCACCATCTGCAGCTCTGCCATCGGAGCGCCGAAAAGTTTGCGCTCGGCCACCCTGCTGATGCTTTCGTCCAGCGCCCGGCGGGCAAAGCCGAGTGCCGCCGCGCCGACCGTCGAGCGGAACACGTCAAGCACCGACATGGCGATGCGGAAGCCGTCTCCCGGTTTGCCGATCAGCGCCGAAGCCGGCACCCGCACCTGATCGAAGGAAAGCCGCGCCAGCGGATGCGGAGCGATCACCTCAAGGCGCTCGGCGATGCCAAGCCCCTTGGTATCAGCGGGTACGAGAAAGGCGGAAAGTCCCTTGGCGCCCGGCGCCTCGCCGGTGCGGGCAAAGACGACGTAGAGATCGGCGATGCCGCCATTGGAAATCCAGGTCTTCTCGCCGCTGAGGATATAGAAGTCGCCATCGCGGATCGCCGTCATTTCGGTGTTGGCGACATCCGACCCGGAGCGTGGCTCCGAAAGCGCGAAGGCCGAGATCGCCTTGCCGGCCGTGGTCTTTGCCAGCCATTGCTGCTGGTCAGGCGTGCCGAACAGGCTGAGCGCGCCGGTGCCGAGCCCCTGCATGGCGAAGGCAAAGTCGGCCAACCCGTCATGGCGCGCCAGCGTCTCGCGCATGATGCACAAAGTGCGGACATCGAGCGGTCCCGGATTGTCCGTATCGAGCGCCGTCGGCTTCAACCAGCCGTCGCGGCCAAGCTTGGCCACCAGCTCGCGGCAGGCGGCATCGACGTCATGGTGATCGACCGGCAGGTTCCTGGCGCACCATGCTTCCAGCCTTTCGGCCAATTCGCGGTGGCGATCTTCAAAGAACGGCCAGTTGAGGAAACTCCTGTCAGCCATCAATTGCCCTCGAACACCGGTTTTTTCTTGGCGACGAAGGCCTTGTAGGCGCGCTCGAAGTCACGCGTCTGCATGCAGATCGCCTGCGCCTGCGCTTCCGCTTCGATCGCCTGGTCGAGGCCCATCGACCATTCCTGGTTCAACTGCGTCTTGGTGATGCCGTGCGCGAAGGTCGGGCCGGAGACGATGCGCGCCGCCATCTCGAGCGCGTCGGCCTCGAGCACTGCGGCATCGGCCAGCCTGTTGTAGAAGCCCCAGCGCTCGCCTTCCGCAGCCGTCATCGTGCGGCCGGTGTAGAGCAATTCGGCGGCACGGCCCTGGCCGATGATGCGCGGCAGAATCGCGCAGGCGCCCATGTCGCAGCCGGCAAGGCCAACGCGGGTGAACAGGAAGGCGGTCTTGGCCTCCGGCGTGGCGATGCGGATGTCGGCGCTCATGGCGATGATGGCGCCGGCGCCGACCGCGACACCGTCGATCGCCGCGATGATCGGCTTGCCGCAGTTGAGCATCGCCTTGACGAAATCGCCGGTCATGCGGGTGAAGGCAAGCAACTCCTTCATGTCCATCTTGACCAATGGGCCGATAATGTCGTGGACATCGCCGCCCGAGCAGAAATTGCCGCCATTGGACAGAAACACCACGGCGTCGACGTCGTCGGCATAGACGAGGTCGCGGAATGTGTCGCGCAGTTCGGCATAGCTGTCGAAGGTCAGTGGATTCTTGCGCTCCGGCCGGTCTAACCGCACCCTGGCGATCCTGCCTTCGACCTCCCACAGGAAGTGCTTCGGCTTGAGGCCGGCCATCGAACTCATTCGCGTCCCTCCCAGTTGCTGCGGAACGAGGTCAGCATGCCGGTCAGCCGGCGCGCATCCTCCTCGCTGACCTTGGCCAGCAATTCGCCGATCCAACCCTCATGCGCCGCGGCCATTGTGGCAAAGGATCTGGAACCCTCATCGGTCAGTCGCACCATGGATGTGCGGCGATCGCCATTGCGGCGCGCGCGCGCGACCAGGCCTTCCGAAACCAGCCGGTCGACAATGCCGGTGACATTGCCGTTGGAGACCAGCAGGAAGCGCGACAGATCGCTCATCAGCATGCCTTCCGGCGCGCGGTAGAGGGCGGCCATGACGTCGAAACGCGGCAGTGTCGTATCGAATTCTTTCTTCAGCCGCTCGCGCAGTTCCGCCTCAATCGTGCGCGAGGCGCGCAGCAGCCTGATCCAGAGACGCAGCCGGTCCTTGCCGGGTCCCGACGGCGCGGGCAATGGGCCGGCTACCATGTTTCGCCTCCTGAGATCGAAATCGCTTGTCCGGTAATCGACGCAGCCGCATCGCCGCACAGCCAGAGCACCGTCGCGGCAACTTCCTGCGGCTGGATGAAACGGCCTTGCGGGTTGGTCGAGGCAAGGCTCGCCCGCGCCTGCTCGACTGAGCGGCCGGTCTTTTCGACGACGCGCTGAATGGAGTCCGCCAGCATGTCGGTCTCTACGAAGCCCGGGCAAACGGCGTTGACGGTCACGCCGGATTTCGCCGTCTCGGCCGCCAGTGCCCGCATCAGCCCGACCACCCCATGCTTGGCCGCCACGTAGGGCGCGACATAGGCGTAGCCTTTCAGCCCTGCGGTCGAGGCGACGAAGACGATCCGGCCCGCCTTGCGCGCGGCCATGCCGGCCAGCGCCGGCTTCACCGTCAGGAAGGCGCCGGTCAGATTGACGTCGAGCGTCCGCTGCCAGTCGGCAAGCGAGGTCCTGTGCGCCGGCGTGCTGCCGGCAATGCCGGCATTGGCGACGACGATGTCGAACGGGCCGCGCACGGCTTCCGCTTGCGCGTAGAGCGATGTCACCGCCGCCTCGTTGGCAACATCGGCTGACATGGCGTGGATGCGGTCGTTCTCGCCAGCTACCTTGGCAAGCTCGGCCTCGCGCCGCCCGCATATGGTCACCTCTATGCCGGCCTCGGCCAGCACGAGTGCTATGGCCCGGCCGACGCCGGAGCCGCCGCCAGTGACCAGCGCATGTTTGCCTGAAATCGCCAAGGCCGTCGTCATACTTTCAGCCCCGCCGCCGCATCGCGCTCGGCCAGCCGGTAGATCTGGTCGCGTCCGGGAAGATAGGGATCCGGCCATTTGACCCCACGGTCAGTGAGCCTCACCGCCGCATGCAGCGTCCAGTAGGGATCGGCGAGATGCGGCCGTGCCAGGGCCACCAGGTCGGCGCGGCCTGCCATCAGGATCGAATTGACATGGTCCGGCTCATAGATGTTGCCGACCGCCATCGTCGCCATGCCGACCTCGTTGCGGATACGGTCCGAGAATGGTGTCTGGAACATGCGGCCATAGACAGGCTTGGCGGCAATCGAGGTCTGACCTGCCGAGACGTCGCAGATGTCGACGCCGGCTTCGTGCAGCATGCGCGCGATCTCCACCGCATCGGCCGGCGTCACACCTTCGATGCCGACCCAATCATTGGCCGAAATGCGCACCGAGATCGGCTTTCGCGTCGGCCAGGCGGCGCGCACCGCATGGAAGATTTCCAGGGGATAGCGCATGCGATTTTCCCGCGAACCGCCATACTCATCCGTGCGCTGGTTGGTGACCGGCGTGATGAAGGACGACAGCAAATAGCCATGCGCGGCATGGATCTCGAGCATGTCGAAACCGCAGCGATCTGCCATCTCGGTGGACGCGACGAACTGGTCACGCACCTCGTCCATGTCGGCGCGGTCCATGGCTTTCGGCACCTGATTCTCAGGCGACCATGCAATCGCCGAGGCCGCCATGACCGGCCAATTGCCCGAGGCAAGCGGCACGTCGGTGCCTTCCCACCCGACACGGGTCGAGCCCTTGGCCCCGGAATGGCCAATCTGGGCGCAGATTTTCGCCTCGGTCTCGGTGTGGACGAAATCGACCAGCCGCTTCCACGCCACCTCATGTTCGGACGCATAGAAGCCGGGACAACCGGGCGTGATGCGTCCTTCCGGGCTGACGCAGGTCATCTCGATATAGACAAGCCCGGCGCCGCCCTTGGCACGCTCGGCATAGTGGGCGAAATGCCAGTCGGTCGGGCAGCCATCGACTGCCTTGTACTGCGCCATCGGCGAAACGACGATGCGGTTGTTGAGCTGCATGTCGCGCAGTTTGAACGGCGCGAACATCGGTGCCCGGCGCTGCCTGTTGCCGCCTGCCCCTGCCTGGCGCTGGAACCATTCCTCGGCGCTTTCAAGCCATTTGGCATCGCGCAGCCGCAAATTCTCGTGGCTGATGCGTTGCGAGCGGGTCAGCAGCGAATAATTGAACTGCACCGGATCGAGGCCGAGATAGCGCTCGACCTCCTCGAACCACTCCAGCGAATTGCGCGCCGCCGACTGCAGCTTCAGCACCTCGGTGCGGCGCGCATCCTCATACTTGCGGAAGGCGGCGTCGAGGTCCGGTTCGGTTTTGACATATTCGGCCAGCGCCACCGCGCTTTCCAATGCGAGCTTGGTCCCGGAGCCGATCGAGAAATGTGCCGAGGCCGCCGCGTCGCCCATCAGAGCCAGGTTCTTGTAGGACCAGCGTTCGCACAGCACGCGCGGGAAATTGATCCAGGCCGAACCTCTGATGTGATTGGCATTGGTCATCAGCGCGTGGCCGCCGAGATGTTTCTCAAAGATGCGCTCGCAGACGGCGATGGATTCCTGCTGCGACATGGCGCCGAAGCCGAAGGCAGCCCAGGTCTGTTCGCTGCACTCGACAATGAAGGTCGCTGTCTCGCTGTCGAATTGATAGGCGTGCGCCCACACCCAGCCATGCTCGGTCTTCTCGAAGATGAAGGTGAAGGCGTCGTCGAATTTCTGGTTGGTGCCGAGCCAGACGAATTTGCATTTGCGGGTGTCGATGTCGGGCTTGAAGACTTCGACAAAGGTGTTGCGCGCCCTTGAGTTCAGCCCATCGGCGGCGACGACCAGATCATGCGTCTCCATATAGGGCTGAGGGTCGGCGATATCGCTCTCGAACATCAGCCTCACGCCAAGTTCGCGCGCGCGTCGCTGCAGCAGGACCAGAAGCCGCTTGCGGCCGATGCCACAGAAACCGTGGCCCGACGAGACCGTGCGCACGCCGTCATGGATGACGGCGATGTCGTCCCAATAGGCGAAATGCTTCTTGATCCAGACAGCGCTGACCGGGTCATTTTTGGCAAGGTTGTCGAGTGTTTCGGCCGACAGCACGACGCCCCAGCCGAACGTATCGTCGGCGCGGTTGCGCTCGAACACCGTGACCTCGTGGGCGGCGTCCCGCAGCTTCATTGAAATGGCAAAGTAGAGGCCGGCTGGTCCGCCACCGAGAACCGCAACCTTCATCCGTGCGATCTCCTCTTCGCTTGCTGCATCTCAAGTATCGCGCCGGAGATAAAATATTTCAAGCTTAAAGTTTCATGTTGGAACGATTGCAGGACACGGGTGGCGCGCCTGCAGGTTGGCCCCACAAGCGCGCTCTGGAAATCACTTCTCCGGGTTCTTCGGGCTCCACAGCACAGTCTCGGCACCCTTCTCATAGGCCATCCCATCGGGATAGCTGATCGCCTCCAGTTGCAATCCCCATGGCGCCTGGAAATAGAGGATGGTCTGGCCGGCCGCCGGACCTTCCTTGACCGGCAGCGGCCCCATCCGCGTCTTCACCCCCTTGCCATCGAGATAGGCTTTCGCCGCGGCGACATCATCGACATACAAGGCAATGTGGAAGCCGCCGATATCGCTGTTCTTCGGCGTCAAATCCTTCTGGTCGGGCGCGGTGTATTTGAACAGCTCTATGTTCGATCCATAGCCGCAACGCACCATGGTGACCTGCTCGATGACAGCCTTCGGATCGACGCCCAGAAGGTCCTGCATGAAGGTGCCCTTGTCGTCGGCGAACGGGCCGAACGACATCGCCTTCTTGCAGCCGACGACTTCGGTGAAGAAGTCGACTGCCTGCTTCATGTCGGGCACCGTGATGCCGGTGTGGTCGTGGCCGCGCATGCCGGGGATCGAATCGGCCGAGGCCGCTCCCACCGAGCCGAACAGGATCGCGGCAAGCATCGTGCCGCGGATTGCATGGTTCATGTTACCCTCCGTTCGCGGGCTGATTTTGCCCTCATGCACGTCCGAAGCCCGCTGTTCGGCGTGGTGGGTGAACAGTCCTATGCCGGCGCTTTCGTTGCTGGCCGCAACCAGTCCGCGTCGATCTCAGGCAGTGGGATGGCGGCAAGCAGGTCGCGCGTGTAGGTCTCCCTGGGATTGTCGAACAGCGCATCGGTGGCGCTCGCCTCGACGATCCTGCCCTCGCGCATGACGATCACTTGTTGGCACAGCCGCCGGATGACCGACAGGTCGTGGCTGATGAAGGCGACCGTCAGCCCCATCTCCGCGGCCAGTCTCTCCAAAAGGGTGAGGATCTGCGCCTGCGTCGATACGTCGAGGCCGGAGACGATCTCGTCGGCCAGCACGAATTTCGGCGAAAGCGCCAACGCGCGCGCAATTCCGACGCGCTGGCGCTGCCCGCCCGACAGTTCATGACGATAGCGACTAGCGAAGCTTTGCGGCAGGCCGACGCGATGCAATGCCTCGGCGACGCGTTCCTTGAGCCTGTCGCCAAGCCCATTCTGCTTGAGCGGCGCGGCAATGATGCCGGCGATGGTGCGACGCGGGTTGAGCGACGACATCGGGTCCTGGAAGATCATCTGCAGGTCGCGGCGCAGAGGTCGCAGCTCCACATCCGGCAGATGGGCGATATCGCGGCCCTCGAAATGGATGCTGCCGACGCTCGGCTCCAGAAGTCTGACAAGCGTGCGGCCGAGCGTCGATTTTCCGGACCCGGATTCACCGACGATGCCGGTCACCAAGCCCCTCGGCAAATCGAAATCCAGGCCTCTCAAAATCTCGGCCAGCGGCGCGCGCCCGATCAGCGGCTTGCGGGTCATGTCGGGCAGCGCCACCTTCAGCCCGCGCACGGAAAACAGCGGCTCAACCATGCGGCCCTCTCCACGCCTGGTCGGAGGCGGCGATCTCCGCAGCGAGTCCTGCCAGCACCGTCTCATCCACCGGCTTCAGCGAGGCAAAGGGATCCGTGTAGCGCGGCGTAGCGGCCATCAATGCCCGCGTATAGGGATGCTCAGGCGCGGCGAAGAGAGCGGCTGTGTCAGCCTCTTCCACCACCTTGCCGGCGTAGAGCACAGACACTTGCTGGCTGATCTTTGCAACGACGCCGAGATCGTGGGTGACGAACAGGATCGCGGTGCCATGCTCGCGCTGCAGCTCGGCGATCAGTCGCAGGATCTGCTTTTGCACGGTAACGTCGAGCGCGGTTGTCGGCTCGTCGGCCACGATCAGCCGTGGCTCGGCGGCGAAGGCGGCGGCGATCAGCACGCGCTGGCGCATGCCGCCGGACAGCTCGTGCGGATAGCATTTCAGCACCCGGTCGGGATCGCGGATCTGCACCTCATCCAGCAATTGCCGGATACGCTTGTCCGCCTTGTCACCGTTCCAGCCGAGAATGCGCACCAGCCGGTCAGTCATCTGCGGACCGATGCGGCGCGACGGGTTGAGCGCAGTCAACGGATCTTGCGGGATCAGCGCCGTGCGAGCGCCGATCAGCGTGCGCCTTGCCTTGGGCTGCAGCCTGCCGAGGTCTCCGCCTTCGAGCTGCATGGCGCCTTCGACGATGCGCACGCTTGACGGCAGCACACCGAGCACCGCCTTGCCGATCATCGTCTTGCCGGCGCCGCTCTCGCCAACAAGAGCACGCACCTCACCCGGCTGCACGGAGAGCGACACCGACCGCAGCACGCGCTGGCCGTTCGGCAGCACGGCGCTCAGATTGGCAATATCCAGGCAAGCGCTCATCGCAGCACCGGATCGAAGCGTGTCTTCAGCGCCTCACCGAACTGGCTGAACGACAGCACGGTGAGGATCAGCGTGACAAGCGGAAACACCAGCAGCCACCAGGCCTGATGGATCGACAGCCGGCCCTCGGCGATGATGCCGCCCCAGGTCGGATCGTCGGTCGAGATCGACAGATTGACGAAGGACAGGATGGCCTCGACGATGACGGCGATGCCCATCTCCAGCGACAGCAGTGCCACGATCGACGGCACCACATTGGGCAGCACCTCGCGCAGCATGATGCCGATGCGGCCATAGCCGGCGATGCGGGCGTTCTCGACATAGTCCATGCGCGACTGGCCCATCGCTTCCGCGCGGATCACCCGGCAAAAGCGCGTCCAGTCGATTATGACGATGGCGAGGATGACGGAACTGAGGCCGGTGCCGAGCACCGCGACCAGCAGGATGGCGAACAGCACCGGCGGGAATGCCATCCAGACGTCGACGATGCGTGAAATGATGCGGTCGGCCCAGCCGCCGAAATAGCCGGCGACCAGTCCGAGCGTCGAGCCGACAAGGCAGGCGGCGATCGCCGCCGCGAAAGCGACGATGAAGGCGATACGGCCGCCGAAGATCAGCCTGGAGAGGAGATCGCGGCCGAGGCTGTCGGTGCCCAGCCAATAGCCGGATTCCGCACCACTCATCCAGAATGGCGGCAGCCGTTCCAGCATCAGGTCTTGCGCCAGCGGGTCCTGCGGTGCGACCAGCGGCGCGAAGATCGCGGCCAGAAGCGCCAGCAGCAGCCAGCCGCCGGCCAGCCACAGCCTCGGGCCCAATCCGCGCCGGACGACGCGCGCCTCATCCATGGCGCAGCCTCGGATTGAGCAGCGCATACATCATGTCGACGCCTAGATTGATCAGCACGAACAGCAGCGCGAACACCAAAACAATGCCCTGGATAAGCGGCAGGTCGCGGTTGATGACGGCATCGATCGCCATGTTGCCGAGCCCTTCGTAGGAAAACAGCCGCTCGACGATGACCGTGCCGCCGATGAGGAAGGTGAACTGGACGCCGACGAGAGTCAGTGTCGGCAAGGCAGCGTTCTTCAGCGCCTCGCGCAGGATAACCTGCGTTTCCGAAAACCCCTTCACCCGCGCCAGCACGACATAGTCGAGGTCCAGCACTTCCTTCAGCGACTGTTTCAGCAACTGCGCGATGATTGCCGCCAGCGGCAATGCCAAGGCTACTGCCGGCATCAGCATGTGTTTCAGCAGATCCCAGGTCAGGTCGAAGCGCAGCCGAAGCAAGCTCTCGAAGAAATAGAACTGGGTGACGAAGGGCAGGTCGAGCTGCGGCGACACGCGGCCGGAGATATCGAAGATCGGCACCAGCACGCCAAACAAAAGGATCAGCACGAGGCCCCACAGGAAATCGGGAATGGAAAGGGCGGCGCCGCTGGCGATATCGATGCCGGCTTCGACCGCCGTGCCGCGCTCGCGGGCTCCGAGGATCGCCGTCGTGCCGCCGAGCCCAACCGCCATGACGAGCGCGATGATGGCAAGTTCCAGCGTTGCCGGCAAACGATTGAAGACAAGGCTGAGCACATCTTGCCTGAGCGAAATCGAGGTGCCGAAATCGCCCCTGACGACGCCGGACAGCCAGATGAAGAATTGCTGCACGATGGTCTTGTCGAGCCCGTAGAGTGCACGCAGCCGGTCGATGTCGGCATCTGTCGCACCGGGGGGCAGCATCATGGCGATCGGGTCACCAGGCGCGACGCGAATCACGACGAAGACGACGACGGCCACGCCGAACAGCGTGATCAGCATCGTCAGCAGACGGATCAGGAATCGTTGCAGGAGCATTCTGGTGTTGGCCCAGTGCGTTTCTAACGAAGAGCCCCCTCATTCGTCCGCTTCGCGGCCACCTTCTCCCCGAGGGGAGAAGAGGTCACGGACAGCTGAGCTGGTCTCTTCTCCCCAGCGGGGAGAAGGTGGCCCGAAGGGCCGGATGAGGGGGCCGCTCAGCGAAGGGTGGCGCCCACAAGCCGATATCAGGCCGGGGTCATCAGCGCCGGCAGCAGCGCGCCGGACACATGCTGCACCACGTTGACGCCCTTGGCATGCACGATAGGTTGCGCATACTGAATCAGCGGCAGCACATAGGCCTGCTCGGCGATATACTTGTCGACAGCCTTCCAGCCGGCGATGCGCTTGGCCTCGTCCTTCTCGCCCCAGAGCGGATTGATCATGTCGATCAGGTCCTGGCTGTCCCACACCGAGTGCGGGCTCGGCCCATACATGGCAAAACCAGTCGACGTTGTCGGATCGCCGATGGCATTGCCCCAATTGTAGAAGGCGGCCGGCGCCAGCTTGTCGGCGGCGCGCAGTTCATAGTGCTTGGCGATCTCGTAGACCTCGATCGTCGCCTCGATGCCGACCTTGCGCCACATGCCGACGATTGCCTGGATCATCTCATAATCCTTGGGCTTGAAGCCCTTGGTCGTCTGGATGGTGAACTTGACCGGTTTTTCCGGCGAATAGCCGGAAGCCGCGAGCAGCTCCTTGGCCTTTTCAGGATTGTGCTCGACCTTGATCGAGGCGTCGAAGGCCGTGTACTCCGGGGTCTCCAGCGTAGCGATCGGCTGGCCATAGCCGCGCAGCAGCCGTTTGACCAGAAGCTCCTTGTCCACAGCCATGACGGCGGCCTGGCGGACGTTCTTGTCCAGCATCGCTTCGATGTCATTGAAGAAGATCATGCCGATGTCGGAAACGGGCTTGCACGAGCCGGCAAGCCCGTCCTTGGCGATCAGCCGGTCATACTCTTCATAGGGGACCTCCAGCGTCACCTGCGAGGAACCGGATTCGATCTCGGCAACGCGGCTCGCCGCGTCGGTGACGAACTTGATCGTCACATTCTCGAAGGCCGGCTTGTCGCCCCAATAGTGCGGGTTGGCCTTCAGTCGGAGGAAAGCATTTCGCTCGAATTTTTCCACCATGTACGGGCCGGTGCCGATCGGCGCCTTCTCGAAACCTTCCGCGCCAACCTTCTCGTAATAGGCCTTCGGCAGGATGTAGCCGGTCAGGAACGACATCCATTTGAAATAGACCGGATCGAACTGCACGACGTCGCCGGTGATCTTGTTGCCGTCGATCTTGAAATTGTTGACGTTCTTCCAGACGAACTGGATCGGATTGCCGGTCTTTTCGTCGCCCGCCCGCTGCAGCGACCAGACCACGTCCTCGGGCGTGAAGGGCGAGCCGTCATGCCAGGTCACGCCTTCGCGCACCGTCATCGTCACCTTGGTGCGATCCTCGTTCCAGCCCCATTCGGTGAGCAGGCCAGGCGCAAAGGACAGGTCCGGCTTTTGCGGAATGAACTGGTCGAACACCGACTGGTAGAGACCCTGGATCGTCGGGTTGACGGCCGAAGGTCCGGTGGTCGGATCCCAGGACGGCAGATTGACGTTGTAGGCGATGGTCAGCTCGCCCGCTGCCGCCTTGGCGATCTCAGGCAGGCCGATCGCCGCCACCCCAAGTGCCGCGGCACTGTATCCCAGCAATTCTCGTCTGTTGATTGTCATGGTCGTTCCCCTTGTTGGTTTTGTTGTCTTTGCGCGGCACTATCAGTTTATCGATCCGGGCTTCGTGGGCAGCAGCGCCTTGCCTCTCGTCGCCTTCATGAAATCTTGCGAGCTACCTCCCGCCAAGCTGTTGCGCGAGCATGAAGCCGGAGGCCGCGCCGGTGCCGGCGCCGGGCCATGTCGCGGCGCCTATGAGATGCAGATTGCCGACCGGCGTGTTCCAGCCGGCATAACCGCGCGCCGGGCGGAACAGGAAATTCTGTGCCAGATGGTGGCTGCCGCAGACCTGGTCGCCGCCGACGAGATTGGGATTCTCGCGCTCGAGGTCGATGGGTGAGAACACCGCGCGGCCGAGGATTTTTGTACGCAGGCCGGGCGCGTAGGTCTCGATGATGTCGAGCACGCGCTCGGCGTAGACGTCCTTGACCTGATCCCAGTGCGCGGGCGCGATCTTGCCGGCCGCATCGCCCAGGATTTCGGCGGGCAGCATGCGCACCTGCACCCACAGCACATGCTTGCCCTGCGGCGCGCGTGACGGATCGACCGCTGTCGGCTGGCCGACGACCAGCACCGGTTCGTCCGGCAGCATGCCCGCCATCGCCTGCTGATAGGCGCGCGACATCGCGTCGAGCGAGGGCGACAGATGCACATAGGCGAACTGCCGCAGCTCGGCCCCGGCGCGCCAGTCCGGCAGGTCGTCGAGCGCCAGATGGATCATCATCGTGCCCGGCGCGTGCCGGAACTTCTGCATAGCCGTGTCGAAGCCGGTGTCGCCGGAACCGTTGGGCAGCAACTTGCCGGTCAGCGCCCTGGGCGCGACGCCGGCAATGACCGCCTTCGTTACCGTATGCGTCTCACCGGACGCAAGCCGCACGCCGGTCGCCTTGCCGGCGGAAACGGTGATTTCGGCAACCTCTGTCCCTGTGACGATCTTGCCGCCCGCCGAGGTGACCATACCTGCCAGCGCCCGGATGATCGTGTCGGCGCCGCCCTTGCCTAGCACCATGCCAAAGGTCTGGTTGGCCATGGATTCCAGATAGGGGAACACGGCGCCGCCGGCGATGTCGGGTGCAAAGTCGAGATGCATGCCCCAGGTGGCAAGCGTTGCCCGCACATGCGCGGACTCGAAATTTTCCTCCAGCCAGGCGCGAGGCGATGACAACAGCAGCCGTCCCGTATCGAGCGCGCCGGACATGCCTTTCTTGCGCCACAGGTTCCAGGCGGTGCCGGCAAGCGCACGCGCACTCATCGGCGATCCCAGCAGCCGGAACAGGTGCTCGGCTTCACCCGGAAAGGCGGCGACCAGTCTACGCCAGGTCGCGGCATCGGCGGCGGAGAAAGCGGCCATGCGGCCGGTGGTTTTTTCCAGATCGTTGCTGACGCCGAACCAGCGTCCGTCCGGGAAGGCGCTGGCAAAACAGTCGGCGACCGGCGCGAACTCAAGACCCTGTGCTTTCAATTCATTTGCATATTTCCGGTGGAAGGCGGAGCCGGCGAACAGGCTCAGATTCATTGCACCGAAATCGTGCCGGAAGCCGGGAAGCGTGTATTCGTGGGTCTGGACGGCGCCACCGATTGCTGCGCTGCGCTCGAAAATCCCGGTTTTCCAGCCTTTGAGCGCCAGATGCGCGGCGCATGCCAGACTGTTGTGGCCCGCCCCGACGAATATGGCGTCAAACTCGCTCACGCCCCGTTCCCATTTCCTTTATGCTTAAAGATAATTGCAGATGCATATGTTTTCGTCTAGTAGGATATTAAGGGCCGAGACGAGCCTTGATCTTCACCATAAAGAGGGAACTTCAGACCATGGACACGCAAAAACTCCTCGGCGAAGTCGCCGGCCAGCTGCTTTCAGGCGCCATCAGGGTGGTCGACCTCTCTGCGCAACTCGGACCCGACACGCCTCTTATCAAGCTGCCGCCGGAGCTTGCCGTCGACACGCCAAAGGTCGAGATCCATAACATCTCCCGTTATGACAAGAACGGCCCGTGGTGGGCATGGAACTGGCTGAAGCTTGGGGAGCATTCGGGCACGCATTTCGATGCGCCGCAGCATTGGATCAGCGGCAAGGATTATCCGGACGGCGCCACCGACACCATTCCGGCGCAGAACTTCGTCGGCCCGGTCAATGTCATCGACTGCTCGAAGGAAGCCGCCGCCGATCACGATTTCCTGCTCACCGTCGACCACATTAAGGCGTGGGAGGCCAAGCATGGCGCCATCAGCCCTGGCGAGTGGGTGGTGATGCGCACCGACTGGTACAAGCGCAATGGTTCGGAGGCTGAGTTCCTCAACGCCAATGAGACCGGCCCGCATACGCCAGGTCCGACGGCCGAAGCCATCCAGTATCTGATCAGCAAGGACATCAAGGGCTGGGGCTCGGAGACGATCGGCACCGATGCCGGCAAGGCCGGCGGCATGGAGCCGCCATTCCCGGCGCACACGCTGATGCACAAGGCCAACCGCTATGGCCTTGCCAGCCTCTGCAACCTCGACCAGTTGCCGCCAAAAGGCGCCATCCTGATCGCCGCACCGCTCAAGATCGAACATGGCACCGGCAGCCCGATCCGCGCGCTGGCGCTGGTGTCGAAAGGCTGAGAAAGCACGCTGAGGTGAGCCAGCCGGATCACATCATCGTTGGCAGCGGCATCAACGCGCTGGTCTGCGCGGCGATGCTTGGCGGCAAGGGCGCGAAGGTGCTCGTCCTCGAGCGCAACGACCGCATCGGCGGCTGCATGCGTACCGAGGAGATCACCGCGCCCGGCTTCATCCATGACGTGATGGCGACCACCTTCGTGCTGTTCATCACCTCGCCGGCCTTTGCGGCATTGGGCAGCGATCTCGCGCGGCACGGGCTGGAGTTCTGTCACACCGGCACGCCAACCGGCGTGCTGCGGCCGGACGGCAGCCATGCCGTGCTCACCACCGACCGCGCCGCCAACGTCGCTGCAATCAATGCGATCGCCCCCGGCGATGGCGACCGGCACGCCGACGATGTCGGCAGCATCGAGCGCAATGCCGGCCTGCTGTTCGGCCTGCTCGGCGGCAGCCTGTGGTCCTATCCGACAGCCAAGCTGTTGGCCGGCGATGCCTGGCGGCGCAGCCCGCGTGGCCTTGCCGCTTTTCTGGGTGAGGCACTGGTGCCGGCGCGCAGCTGGTTGGAAAGCACCTATCAGTCCGAGACAATCCGCGCGCTGTGGGCGCCCTGGGTGCTGCATGCCGGGCTTGGACCGGAAGATGCTTTCTCAGGGCAGATCGCCAAGGTCATTGCCTTCGCGCTGGAAGCGGCCGGCGCGCCGATCGTCAAGGGCGGGGCGAAGAACCTGCTCGCCGCCTTCGAAGCCTTGATCCGTGAACGCGGCGGCGAAATCCGCACCGGCGCCGATGTCGCCTCGATCATCCAGAGCGGTGGCCGCGCGACCGGCGTGCGGCTGGCATCCGACGAAACGATTACAGCAAACAAGAGCGTCATCTGCTCGGTCACGCCGACGCAGCTTTACGGCCGGCTGCTCGGCGCGGATGCTCCCAAAGCCGAGGTCGAGGCGACACAGAAATATCGCTACGGCAAAGGCAATTTCCAGATCCACTATGCGCTGGCCAAGCCGCCGGCATGGCGCGGCGAAGGCCTCGACAAGGTGGCGCTGCTGCACCTGACGCCGGGGCTCGATGGCGTCTCGAAAGCCTGCAACGAGGCGGCGCGCGGGATGCTGCCGGAAGTGCCGACCATCTGCGTCGGCCAGCCGCATGCGCTCGATCCATCGCGCTGCCCGGAAGGCAAGGCGATCGTGTGGCTGCAACTGCCCGAGGCGCCCCGGCACATCAAGGGTGACGCCGCCGGCAAGCTGCAGACGCCGGCTGACGGACAATGGACCGAGGCGCTGCGTGAAGCCTACGCCGACCGCGTCGAAACCATTCTCGCCAGCCACATCGATGGCTTCAAGGGCAGCGTGATTGCGCGCCGCGCCTATTCGCCGGCCGATCTGGAAGCGATGAACATCAATCTGGTCGGCGGTGATCCTTATGGCGGGTCCTCGACCATCGACCAGTCGTTCCTGTGGCGCCCATTCAAGACCAGCCGCAACCACCAGACCGGCATCAAAAACCTCTATCACATCGGCGCGTCCACCCATCCGGGCGCGGGCCTCGGTGGCGGTTCCGGCTTTCTCCTGGCGGGGAGGCTTTGATGGAGCAGAAGGTTCCGGAAAAGCGCCAGCGCATTTCGACGCTTGGCCAGATCGGCCTGCAGCAATTCGCGCCCTATCTGATGAACCGCATCATGGGGCGCTACAACGCCACCTTGCGCGACGATTTCCGCAAGCAGGGCCTGACCATTCCGCAGGTCCGCACGCTGGCCGTGCTGTCGGTCACCGACGGCGTCACCGTCAACGACCTCTCGGTCTACACCGTCATCGAGCAGTCGACATTGAGCCGCACGCTCGACACGTTGGAAGGGCAAGGTTTCGTGCGGCGCGAGCAAGGCGTCACCGACAGCCGCATCCGCCATGTCTTCCTGACCGATGACGGCCGCGCCGAGTTCACCCGCGCCTGGCCGGCCATGCATGATGCGTTCGAGGCGATGTTCGACGATGTCGACGACGCCGAATACGCGGCTCTGATCGCCACATTGCAGAAGATGCTGAAGAACATTCGCAAGCACGACATCTAGACGCAGGCGCCGGCCGCACCGCCGGCAACGGAAGGTTGGAAAAATGGCCGAACGGTCTTTTGCCAAGGAAGTCGAAAAACTCAGGCTCGGCGATGGCGAGGAATTTGCCGGCGAAGGCATTCTCGCCATCACCAAGGCGCTGCTGCAATGCGGCGTCGGCTATGTCGGCGGATACCAGGGCGCGCCGATCAGCCATCTGATGGACGTGCTGGCCGACGCACAGGACATTCTGGGCGAACTCGGGGTGCATTTCGAGGCGAGCGCCTCGGAAGCCACCGCCACCGCCATGCTCGCTGCCTCGGTCCATTATCCGATCCGTGGCGCGGCGACCTTCAAGTCGACTGTCGGCACCAATGTCGCGTCCGACGCGCTCGCCAACCTTGCCTCCGGTGGCGTTACCGGCGGCGCGCTGATCATCGTCGGCGAGGATTATGGCGAGGGTTCCTCGATCATGCAGGAGCGCAGCCATGCCTTCGCCATGAAAAGCCAGGTCTGGCTGCTCGACCCGCGCCCGAACCTGCCTTCAATCGTCAAGGCGGTCGAGGATGGCTTCGAGCTATCCGAGGCGTCCAATACGCCGGTGATGCTGCAGGTGCGCATCCGCTGCTGCCACGTCCACGGCCATTTCATCGCCAAGGACAACAAGCGCCCGCCGATGACGGTGGCCGATGCGCTCGACGCGCCGCGCCGCGACACCGGCCGCATCGTGCTGCCACCCGCCTCCTTCCTGCACGAGAAGGAGAAGGTGCAAAAACGCTGGCCGGCGGCTGTCGATTTCATCGCGAGGAACAAGATCAACGAATTCTTCGGCTCGGATCACGGTTCGGTCGGCATCGTCATGCAGGGCGGCATGTACAATTCGGTCATCCGCGCCTTGCAGCGTCTCGGCCTTGCCGACACCTACGGCGAGACGGATGTGCCGCTCTATGTGCTCAACGCCGTCTATCCCCTGATAGACGATGAGTTCCTGTCTTTCTGCGAAGGCAAGCAGGCGGTGCTCGTGGTCGAGGAGGGCCAGCCCAACTACATCGAGCAAGGCTTTGCCGCCATGCTGCACAAGGCCGGGCGCGGTACCAGGCTGGTCGGCAAGGAGTATCTGCCGATGGCCGGCGAATACACCGGCCAGGTCATGCTCGACGGCATCGGCGCCTTCCTGCGCGCCGAGGCCTCGCATCTCTTGCCGGGCGAGGTGCGCGCGCCCAACAAGGTCGGCGACGGCGTCGACACCGCCGACCTGATCAATGTCGTGCCGGGCCGTCCGCCGGGCTTCTGCATCGGTTGCCCGGAGCGGCCGATCTTTGCCGCGACAAAGCTGGTCGAGCAGGAACTCGGCAAGCACCACATCGCCTCCGACATCGGCTGCCATTTGTTCTCGATCATGCCGCCCTTCGAGCTTGGCGCCACCACCATGGGATACGGGCTCGGGCCGGCCTCGGCTTCAGCCTTCAATTCGCCCGACGCCAAACGGAGGTCGATCTCCTTCGTCGGCGATGGCGGCTTCTGGCACAACGGCCTGACCTCCTCGATCGGCAACGCGGTGTTCAACAAGAATGACGGCGTTATCGTCATCGTCGACAATTTTTACTCCGCCGCCACCGGTGGGCAGGACATATTGTCGTCGCGTGCGGGCAACAAGACCAAGTCGACCAAGCATCCGATCACCGAAGCGGTGAAGGGCATGGGCGTCAAATGGCTGTGCCACATCGACCGCACCTACGATGTCGGCAAGATGCAGGACACGCTGCGCGAGGCGCTGACGACGGAGGAAAAGGGACCAAAGGTCATCGTCGCCTCGTCCGAATGCATGCTCAACCGCCAGCGCCGCGAAAAGCCGCTGGTCGACAAGGCGATCAAGGGCGGAACCCGTGTCGTCAAGCCGAAATTCGGCGTCGACGAGGACATCTGCACCGGCGACCACGCCTGCATGCGGCTGTCCGGCTGCCCGTCGCTGTCGGTGAAATCGCTCGACGATCCCTTGCGTGACGATCCGGTGGCATCGATCGACCAGAGCTGCGTCGGCTGCGGCAATTGCGGCGAGGTGGCGGACGCTGCCGTTCTGTGCCCATCCTTCTACCGCGCCGATGTCGTGCACAATCCGAGCCGCTGGGACCGCTTCCTCGAATCTGCACGTCGCGCCACCATCGGCCTGATGCAGCGCCGCCGCGAGAGCCGCAGGTTGACGTTCGCCGATGCTTGACCAGGCTTCGCCCTTGCGTCCGAAATCCGGTGCCGCCGATACCGAGCCGGTGATCAAGCTCGCTTTGCTCGCGGTCGGCGGCCAGGGCGGAGGCGTGCTCGCCGACTGGATCACCGATGTCGCCGAGCGCAATTCCTATGTCGCGCAATCGACCTCGGTCGCCGGCGTCGCCCAGCGCACCGGCGCCACGATCTATTACGTCGAGATGGCCCGCGACACCGGCCGGCTGCCGGTCTTTGCCCTTTCGCCTTCGCAAGGCGATGTCGACATATTGATCGCCGCCGAGCTGATGGAAGCCGGCCGCGCCATCATCAGGGGCTTCGTCACGCCCGATCGCACCACGCTGATCACCTCCTCGCACCGTATCGCCGCGGTGTCGGAAAAGATCGAGCCGGGTGACGGCCGGGCCTCGTCTTCCAAGGTACGCGCGACGGCGGAAGCTGCATCGAAACGCTTCATCGCCTTCGACATGGAAAAAATCGCCGCCGACAATGGCTCGATGATCTCGGCCAGTCTGCTTGGCGCGCTGGCCGGCTCCGACGCATTGCCGTTCACGCGTGAAAGCTATGAGCAAGCGATCGGCGCCGGCGGCCGGGGCGCGAAAGCCAGCCTCGCTGCCTTCGCCGTCGCCTACGACCGCGCGCGCGGTACGACGGCCCCCGCGCCACAGCCGGCAGAACCGGCCACGGTCGACCCCGCTCCGGGTGCAGGGCGCGTGAGCGGTCCGCAGAACCTGCTGCAGGGTTGGCAGGCGCTGGCCGCCCGCATCGACCTGATGCCCGCGGCGGTGCGCGACATGGCGCTTCGGGGCCTGAGAAAGGTCGTCGACTACCAGGACATCGCCTATGGCCGCGACTATCTCGACCGGTTGGACAAGGCCGTTGCGCTTGATGATCCCGGCCATGCCCATGCATTGTCCATCGCTGCCGCCAAGCATCTGGCCAACGCCCTGTGCTATGACGACATGATCCGCGTCGCCGATCTCAAGACTCGCTCGACCCGCGACCAGCGCGTGCGCCGCGAGGTCGGCGTCAAGGACGGCTCCATCCTGCAGGTGACCGAATATTTCCATCCGCGCATCGAGGAGTTCTGCGGCACCTTGCCGGCGGGGTTTGGCAGCTACATCGAGAACCGGCCGAAACTTGCCGGCTTTCTCGACCGGCGCATCAATCGCGGCCGGCGCATCCGCACCGACAGCTTTGCCGGCTTTGCGGTCCTCTGGTTGATTGGCGGCCTGCGCCGCTGGCGGCGGCGCCTGTTGCGCCACAAGGTCGAGACGGCGCATCTGGAGCGCTGGTATGCGCTGGCGCTCAGCCACGCGCCTCAGGACTACGCGCTCGCCGTCGAAATCTTGAACTGCCGCCGGCTGATCAAGGGCTACAGCGACACCCACCTCCGCGCCCAGTCCAAATTCGATCGCGTGCTGTCGGCGCTCGATCTGGTCAAGGGCCGCGATGACGCTGCCGACTGGATCAGGCGGTTGCGCGAAGCTGCGCTGAAAGACGAGAAAGGCGACATGCTCGATGGCGCGCTGAAGACGGTGGCATCGTTGTCTGATCATGGTGTGGGAAGAGGTCGAGCTTAGGCTGGTACCTCTACGCTACTGCCGCCGTTTCCCTACTCCCACTGGATTCGCGGATTGAACACGCCGCTTCAAGCGATCGCAGCTCGGCTTCCACCCGGATTGCGGGAAGCGTTGCCGGCGGATCTGCCGGGCGTCAGTCGCGCGATATGGACAGTCCCGAGAGAAGCGGAGCGTACGCGGCGAGCCTGCGGGATACGAACTCTGTGAAGAGCCGCACCCGCTTCGTCTTGCGTGTCTCGCCTTGCGTGAGAAGCCAGAGTGTCCCATGCATGGGCACGTCGATCCCCGGCACCCTCACCAGCAGGGGGTCGGTATCTCCGACGAAGCACGGCAGTTTCGTTATCCCAATCCCCTGGTGCGCCGCGATGATCTGCGTCTCGGCGTCAGGTGTCCTGAACGGTACTCCCGTGACGTGAACTTCTCCCTCGCGCGCCCAGTCCGGAATTCCATGATTGTCTATGCCTATCCATCGGATAGGATCAGGCGTGCCCGCACGCCACGCGGCTAGTCGATCGCGAGACATGTAGACGCCGCTGAACAGCTCCGGTCCCTTCAGGCCGTGAAGATTGAGCGGCAGGGTCTTGCGGTCGGCGACAATGCGGATCGCGACGTCGGCCTCTCGGTTGGTCAGATTTGCCAGCTCACCGGACGACAAGATTTCCATCTCGATGTCGCGATGCAAACGCGCGAAGTCGGCGAGATCCGGCATGAGCAGGTGTGTGGCGAGGAACGGTGGAAGCGTCACCCGCAAAAGTCCGCGCGCGCTCTGGTCACGACCGAAGACGCGCGTCTCCAGCTGGTGCGACGACGCTTCCATCTGGGTCGCGAGATCGAGGACATCTTCCCCCGCAGCCGTCAGGCGGTAGCCGGAAGGCAGCTTTTCGAACATCTGCGCCCCGAGGCGTTCCTCGAGCTGAGCGATGCGTCGCAGCACGGTCGAGTGGTTCACACCGAGGCGCGCGGCGGCGGCACGCACCGAGCCTCCACGCGCGGCGGCAAGAAAGTAGCGAACGTCATCCCAGTCGATCATGGTGCATTCCTGCGCAGCGCAGTGCGGCTTGCAAAGCCCATACTAACACGATCAGCCGTAGTTCGTGCGGTCATCGTGGCCTTCAATCATCTAGCTGGATCGTTTTCGCACCAGCGATGTGCGCGATTGCGCACTCACCGCCCGACTTCGGCGAACCCATCTTGAGGCTCTCGCGGGGCTTTCCCGTGCAGCCAAAGACACGAGGCGGCGAAACGAAGGATGCATGACATGAACAGACTGAATGGAAAGACCGCTGTGATAACCGGCGGCGCTACGGGCATCGGCCGCGCCGCAGCCAAGCGCTTTATCGAGGAGGGCGCCTTCGTCTTCATCTTCGGCCGCCGGCAGGAAGCGCTCGACGCCGCCGTGGCTGACCTTGGGCCTAGTGCCCGCGCGGTTAAGGGCTCGGTCTCGGATGAGGCCGACCTCGACCGACTCTACGCTGCGGTGAAGGCCGAGCGCGGAAGCCTCGATATCGTCTTCGCCAATGCCGGGGCGGGAAGCCCGCTTCCGCTCGGCCAGATCACCGCCTTGCACATTGACGAAACCTTCGACACCAATGTGAAGGGTACGATCTTCACGGTCCAGAAGGCGCTGCCGCTGATGAGCCAGGGCGGTTCGATCATCCTGACCGGGTCGAGCGCCGGCACCACGGGCGCTCCGGGGTTCACTGCCTATAGCGCGAGCAAGGCGGCAGTGCGCAACCTGGCGCGGACCTGGGCGGAAGACCTGAAGGGCACCGGCATCCGCGTAAACGTGCTGTCGCCCGGAGCGACGGCGACCGAACTCGCGAAGGAGGCGTTAGGCGAGGAAGGCCAGAAGGCCTACGGCGCGATGACCCCGCTCCAGCGCATGGCCGATCCGGCGGAGATCGGCGCCGCGGCCGCCTTCCTCGCGTCGCCGGACAGCAGCTTCATGACCGCCAGCGAGGTCGCCGTCGACGGCGGCCTGGCTCAACTCTGACCCCTGGCCCGTGCGCAACGAAAGACAAAGAATTATGAAAAAACTCGAAGGCAAGATCGCAGTCATCACGGGCGGAAGCAGCGGGATCGGATTGGCCACAGCCAAGCGCTTCGTAGAAGAAGGAGCGCACGTCGTGATTACCGGGCGAAGAGAGAAGGAGTTGAAGGAGGCCGCAGCCTTCATCATGAAAAACGTTACGACGGTCGTGGGTGACGTGTCGCTCCTGGAAGATCTGGATCGCCTCTATGCCGTCGTGAAGGAGAAACATGGTCATATCGACATTCTCTTCGCCAACGCCGGCGCGGGGACGATCGCACCGATCGCCGTCGCTACCGAGGCACATTTTGATCAGACCTTCGATGTGAACGTGAAGGGTCTGTTCTTTACGGTGCAGAAGGCCCTTCCCCTGTTCAAAGACGGCGGTTCGATCATCCTGAATTCTTCAGTGTCGAACGTGTTGGGGCTTCCAGGGTTTAGTACCTACGCCGCGAGCAAGGCGGCTGTACGCAACTTCGCGCGCGCTTGGACACTGGAATTCAAAGACCGCAAAATCCGCGTCAATGCAATGAGTCCGGGACCAATCGAGACGCCGGCCTTGGAGACAACGACTGGCCTTACCCCTGAGCAAGCCGAGCAAGCGGCCGCCCAGTTTGCGTCACAGATCCCAATGGGTCGCAGGGGCAAACCAGAGGAAATCGCGGCTGCCGTAACGTTCCTCGCCTCCGATGAAAGTTCTTTCGTCACCGGCGTGGATCTCGCCGTCGACGGAGGTATGGCGCAAGTCTGACCCCAACATTAGCACCAGATCGGAGAAGTACTATGAACTATGCAATCGTAGGATTCGGCAATATCGGACAGGCCCTTGCCAAGGCGTTTGCCCGAAACGGCATCGAAGTTTCCGTTGCAACCACACGCGACCCGGAAAGCTTTGCCGCCGATGCGGCCGCGATCGGACCCACGATCATCCGCAGAAAACTGGCGGAAGCCATCAAGGCGGACATCATCTTTTTGGCTGTCCGCTTCGAGGCGCACCCGAATGTCGCGAAGGCGCTCCCTACCTGGCAGGGGAAGACGATCATCGATGTGACCAATGCCTATGGCGTGCCCCCGGAGGAACTGGGAGGACAACCTTCTTCCAAGTTCATCGCGCAGGCCTTCTCTGGCGCAAAACTGGTCAAGGGCTTCAACCATTTGGTCGCCCCGGTGCTTGATCAGGATCCGGCCGTACATGGTGGCCGGAGGGTCGTGTTCCTGGCAAGCGACGATGACGCTGCCGCAACACAGATTGGGGAGCTTGCGAAAAATCTCGGTTTCGCGCCGATCAAGCTTGGCGGGGTGTCGGAAGGTGGCCTGCTGGTCCAGGCGCGCGGAAACAGATGGGGCCATCTGATCTTTGAGGACCTGGTCAAGTTCGACTGACGAGCACGACGTCCCCACCCGCAAAGAGACGACGCACGCGATCGGAGCTCGGATCGGATCAAGCGCGATCCGATCCGAGCAAAATGGAGAAATCACTATGAGCACCGAGAAGAATATCCACTCCTAAGGAGATTTCGATGTACGACCAATCCAAGGTATCCGAGTTAATCTGGTTCGCACGAATCGAGGCGGGCTCCACCGTAATCGACGTTTACCCTGGCGACGGAGACTGGACGCGCCTCTTCTCCGACATCGTCGGATCAGAGGGGCGGGTCTACAGCTTCGTGCCGGCAGAGATCGCCCACTTCAAGAACGATCCGGTCGGCCTCATGCGGACACTCGCGAAGGAGCCGGGCCGAGAGAACGTCGAAGCCGCCTCGGCGGACCTCGTCGCGATGCCGGAGGTTACGCCGCCAGCCGATGTCCTATGGCTGCACCTGTTTTACCACGATCTTCACACCGCCCTGATCCAGAAGAAGGGTGCGACGGCGGCCGACTTCAATCGAGCTGTCTACAAGCGGCTGAAACCCGGTGGGTCCTACGTCATCGTCGACCACGCCGCCGCCGCTGGGTCGGGCACGAGCGACACCCGGTCGCTGCATCGGATCGACCCTGCATCCGTCCGCGAGGAGGTGGAGGCGGCCGGCTTCGTACTGGACGCGGAAAGCACCGTGCTGGTGAATAAGGATGACCCGCACTCGATCAAGGTGTTCGATCCCGCGATCAAGGGCGAGACCGATCGCTTCGCGTTTCGGTTCGTAAAGCCCTGACAGGTCCTGGGCGCCGACTTCATGTCGACCGCCCCATTGAGTCCACCAACTCGAGTTCGGACCCGTCAAGCTGGGAAAGGTCAACGAGGATGGCGCGCTGTGCACGCACGCGATGCGGCAGCGCCTTGAAGGCGTCCGAGGTGATGATGGCCACAGGTTCTGGAGCACACCTGCCGCAGGTTCCTGATCTGAACCTGATGAAATGACGGAAGTCGCCGCGCCGTTTAGGGAGCCGGCGCATCCCCTCAGGATGCGCCGGGACAAACGGTTCAAGAATGGTGGATTTCCGTTCCCAGCACCTTCAGGCATTCACGGATGAATGCCGCAAGCGCGGTCCAGCCTTTGGCTGAAACCATGGTCCCATCGACATAGGCGTCGGTGGGAGACAAATCGATATAAGTGCCGCCGGCAAGCGTCACCTCCGGCTCGCAAGCGGCGAGCGCCGCCACCTTCTTGCCGCGCACGACGCCGTCCACCGCGATCAGAATCTGGACGCCATGGCAGATCGTGAAGATCGGCTTTTTTGCCTCGTGGAAATGGCGCACCATCGCTTGTATCCGCTTGTCGGTGCGGATGTATTCGGGGCCACGACCGCCGGCGCAATACACAGCGTCGTACTGGCTCAGCTGCCTCTCGGCGTCGGCGAAGGTCTTGTTGATCAGCGCATTGTGGCCGGGCTTTTCGGTGTAGGTCTGATCGCCCTCGAAATCGTGCAGCGACGTCTTGATCATGTCTCCGGCGCTTTTGTCGGGGCACACGACATGAACGGTGTGTCCCACCGCTTCCATCGCCTGCTGATAGACGAAGATTTCATACTCCTCGGTGAAATCACCGGTCAGCATCAGGATTTTTTTGGCTGGCATGTCTTTTCCTCTCGGCTTGTTCCAGGGGCGAGGTGCACTGCGCGCCTCCTTCCCGGTATCGAAATCGGCTCAGAACGGGGAGTAGAATTCGTAGGCGGCAGGCTGGGCGAACAGCGGCGCGCCGCGCTTGAGGGTGCCTCGGGCAAGCAGCATCGCCAGGCTACTCGAACGCAGGCAGGAGCCTGTCCCGCGAATTTTCGATGTGCGCACGCATGGCTTTTTCGGCGGCGTCCGGATCGCCCGCGGCAAAGGCAGCGAGAATAGCCTCGTGCTCGTCGAGCGCCTCTTCGGTCACCCTGGAGTGATACATCAGCCGGAAGATATGGAAGTGGGTATGCTGGTGATTCAGTGTCTCGCGAATGAGTTCGTTTTGGGCGAACTCGACGATCTTGTCGTGGAAGATCGCATCCTGACGGGCGAAGTTCGAATAGCGCAGGCGTTCGTCTTTCCCCACCCGTCGGGCCATGACGCCAGCCGCCTCCTGCAGCGCGGCAAGGCGCTCGCCGTCCATTGTTGCGGTGGCTTTGGCCGCGGCGGCAGGTTCAAGCAATAGACGCAGCTCGTAAAGTTCGTCGAAGCGCCGGCGGGTGATTTGTGGGGCGGCGCGATAGCCGATCAGGTGGGTTTTCAGAACCAGCCCTTCCCCCTCCAGCCTGCCAAGCGCTTCACGAATGGGGGTATGTGAGACGTTGAATTCCTTGACGAGATTGTCGACGGTGATGCGCGATCCCGGAGCAATCCTCAAAGACATGAGCTGCGCGAAGATTGCTTCGTAAACGTCGCCGGCCAGACTGTTGGCGCGCTGGATACGACCCCTGGCACGGGCTTCATTGTCAACCGTCAGGTCCGTGTTCTGCATCGTTTGCCTCTTGACAGAACCACCCACTAACACGATGCTCCGCGAAACTCAATCCTATATCCTATACGATTTTATTAGAGGGCATCGCATGATTATGACCTGCAGCGCCGAGGTCGGCCTCTGGCACGAAGCCAAGCTTGTCGGCTTCCAACCCGTCTTCGCAGGATCTTGTGCATGAGCTTGTTTGCAGCGGCGCGCCTGCCGAGCGAGATTCTGTTCGGCAAAGGCCAGCGCCATGTCCTGCCTGCCATCGCCGCCAAATATGGGCGCCGCGCGTTCGTCTGTACCGATGAGCGCTTCGCGGCGACGTCGCAGTTCGCCGAGATTCTCGCTGGCTTGCACAACGCGGCGATCGAGACGTTGTTCTTCGACCGAACGCTGCCGGATGTGCCGCGCGACAGCGTCGCCGCCTGCATTGCGGAGGCGAAGGGTTTCAAGCCCGACGTGGTGATCGGAATCGGGGGCGGCAGCTGCCTCGACATGGCCAAATGCGCTGCACTTCTGCTCAGCCATGGCGGCAAGCTCGAGGACTACTATGGCGAGTTCAAGGTACCCGGCCCTACCCTTCCGGTAATCGCAGTGCCGACGACGGCTGGAACAGGCTCCGAGGTGACCCCCGTCGCCGTGATCTCCGACCCGGATCGGACGCTGAAAGTGGGTATCGCCAGTCTGCATCTCATCGCGGCAGTGGCGCTTTGCGATCCGGATCTGACGGTGACCTGTCCACCGTCCTTGACGGCGATCGCCGGCGCCGACGCGCTGACGCACGCAATCGAGGCCTATACAGCGGCCAAACGCGGCGTCGACCCTCATTTGCCGCAACAGCACGTGTTCATCGGCAAGAGCGCTCTGACCGACCATTTCGCGCTTCTGGCCATCAGGCTGCTCGGCCGCAGTCTCGAAAAGGCATATCGCGACGGATCGGACGAGGATGCGCGCGCCGACGTCATGATGGGAGCGCTGGCCGCCGGTTGCGCCTTCGGTACGGCGGGAACGGCCGCCGCCCATGCGGTGCAGTATCCCGTTGGCGCGCTTACCCACACCCCGCATGGCCTGGGAGTGGCCACGATGCTGCCCTACGTGATGACCTACAATCTGGCCGCAGCAGCCGCGGAGATTGCGGAAGTCGGCACTGCTCTCGGCCTTTCCCATCAGGGCGGCGGCGACGCCGATGCCTTGGCGCACGCCACCATCCGTGAGGTGAGCCGGCTGTTCGGCGCCATCGGCATCACACCGACATTGGCCGAACTGGGTCTTCCCGAAGACAAGATCGACTGGACGGCTGAGCAGGCGCTGGGCATCGACCGGTTGATCAAGAACAATCCCCGCCCGTTCGACCTTGCCGCGATGCGACGGCTGGTCAGGGCTGCTTATGACGGCGACATGTCCGCCACCATGATGTGACCGACCAGGAGTTCATCCAATGAACATTGCCGCAGGCATATCCGACGAGGATCAAGATATGTTCGACTACGCCACGGTCTCGCACGGTCTCTACATTGGCGGACGCTGGCGGCCTTCATCGGAGGGTCGCGTGATCGAAGTGGTCGATCCCTCGACTGAAGCCGTGATCGCTGCGGTTCCCGATGCAACGCTCACTGATGCCGCCGCCGCCGTCGACGCTGCCGCGAAGGCGGCGGCCGGCTGGCGCGAGACCCCGCCACGCAGGCGATCGGAAATCCTGCGGCGCTGCTTCGAACTGATGACCGAACGGATGGAGACGTTGGCTGCGCTGATCTCGCTGGAGAACGGCAAGGCGCTGCGCGATGCGCGCGGTGAAGTCGCCTACGCCGCTGAGTTTTTCCGCTGGAACGCCGAGGAGGCGGTCCGCATCAGCGGCGAGTTCGGCCTTGCACCCTCGGGCGCGAACCGGATCATTGTCGACTACCAGCCCATCGGCATTTGCGTGCTCATCACGCCATGGAATTTCCCAGCCGCCATGGCGACACGTAAAATCGCTCCGGCGCTGGCGGCCGGCTGTACGGTGATCCTGAAGCCCGCCAGCGAGACACCGCTGACGGCCTATGCGCTTGCGGCGCTCTACGAGGAAGCCGGCGTGCCGCCCGGCGTCGTCAACGTCCTGACGACCTCGACCCCCGGACCGGTGACGGCGGCCATGCTGGCCGATCCGCGCGTGCGAAAGCTGTCCTTCACCGGCTCGACCGGCGTCGGGCGCGTGCTGCTGGCCGAAGCCGCAAAGCACGTCATTTCCTGTTCCATGGAGCTTGGCGGCAACGCACCCTTCATCGTCTTCGACGACGCCGACCTGGAAGCCGCCCTCGACGGTGCGATGGTTGCCAAGATGCGCAACGCCGGCGAAGCCTGCACGGCCGCCAACCGGCTTTACGTCCAGGCCGGCATCCATGATGCCTTCGCGGAAGGCTTGAGCAAACGCATGGCGGCACTCAACCTGGGCCCGGGCACAGACTCAGACACAGAATGCGGGCCGATGATCACCAGGAAGGCTGTGCACAAGATCGACCGGCTTGTGCAGGACGCCGTTGCCCGCGGCGCCAAAATCCTGTGTGGCGGCGGCGTATCTGAAGGCAGAGGCTTTTTCTATCCGCCAACGGTGCTCAAGGACGTGCCGGCCGACGTTGCCATGGCTCACGAGGAGATCTTCGGTCCCGTGGCGCCGATCAGTCGCTTCGACAGCGAGGCGGAGGTCATCGCCAAGGCCAACGACACAGAATACGGTCTCGCGGCCTACATCTACACGCGCGACCTGGCCAGAGGAATGCGCGTGGCATCAAAGATCGAGTCGGGCATGATCGCGCTCAACCGCGGCCTGATGTCGGATCCGGCGGCGCCCTTCGGCGGAGTCAAGCAAAGCGGGTTGGGGCGAGAAGGCGGCCAGAAGCACGGCGTTGCCGAGTTCATGGAGGCCAAGTACATCGCCGTGACCCTGTGAGCGGACATCACGCCAAAGATCCGTTTCGCATTCGCGATCATGTGGTCGAGTTCGACGACATGGTCGCCGAGATCGTTCGCAGAAGCGAGGACACCAGGGCGAATGTTCCCATGGTCGCCGATGTCGCCTACGGGGCTGACGCCACCGAAACCGTGGATCTGTTCTTTCCCGAGGGCAAACGGGACCGCCTGCCGGTGCACATGTTCATCCACGGGGGCTATTGGCGCATGTTCTCCAAGCGCGACTATTCCTACGTCGCCGAGACCGTTACGAACGCAGGTGCGATCGCGGTCATTGTCGACTACGCGCTGATGCCGACCGTCAGGATGGCCAGGATCGTCGACCAGGTGCGCCGCGCCAAGCGATGGGTATTTGACAATGTCGCACACCATGGCGGCAATCCCGGCCTGCTGACCGTTAGCGGTCATTCCGCCGGTGCGCATCTGGCAACAATGCTTTTCGACGGTGACGAGCGGGCTTCCGGCATCAAAGCTGCGCTGCTGCTTGGCGGCCTTTACGACCTGAAGCCATTGCAGATGTCGTTCCTTGCCGCCGAGATCGCGATCACCGACGAGGAGGCCCGCCGATTCTCGCCCATCGATCACAGTTTCGATCCATCCGTGGGCGTAGATATCTTGGTCGGCGCCGATGAAACGCCGCCGTTCCACAGCCAGGCCGCACTCTTCACGGACCACCTTGACACACAGGGACTGACTGTTTCGCGCACGACCCTTGGCGGGGCCAATCACATGAGCAGCGTCCGTGACCTTGGCTTGGCTGGTACCGAGGCCTCGTCACTGCTGGCCCGCGTCGTGGCCGCCTGAGACTTCCGCCAGAAGCGCTGCTGGACGCGACCGTTCTGCAAAGTAGCGTCGCAGCATCGGGTACCGACAGCGGTGGCGAATCTCCCGCCACCGGTCCCCATACCGTAAGCCCGCCGTCGATGTCGACGTCGACGTGGTTCATGCTTTCCAGCGTGATTGAGCTTGATAACCGATGTCGGCGATCGCCGTCATGCAGGCAGCCCAGTTGAGTTCTCAAGGCTGGCCGGCCAAAGACGCCCCTCGGGGGAGAGCGAGCCGACGTTCCGTAACACCGGCCCGCAACCTTCAGAATACGATAGCCCGCGGCACCCCGGAGAAGGGAATCTGCGCTCTCACACCAGCATCGACTGCTGGGCGAAGATGCCCGCCATCGCGCCGTGCGATATTGCCAGGGTGACCGATGGCGGCGTGAGGGGGTTGGCGAGGTCGCCCGCGGCGTAGATGCCGGGCATGCTGGTTTCGCGGCGCTCGTCGACCTTGAGGATTACGCCGAGGGGCGTATCGACCGTGGCGAGGCCCAGTGATTCGTGCAGGCTTGCGGACGGCTTGTTGCGCGGATGCGCGAACAGGATGTCGACCGCGACATTGGGGCCGGTATCGAGCTTGACGGTGGCGTTATGCCCCCCGTGATGGCCGATCTCGCTGATCCGGCCGTCGAGGACAGGTATGTTGCGGCGCGCCAGACCGGCCCGGATATCGGGCGGAATGTCGTGACCATCAGCGAAGACCGTCAACCTGTCGGTCCAATCGTGGAACAGCCTGACCTGATTCATCGACTGTGGGCCGGACCAGACGAGGCCCCAATGCTGGCCGGCGACTTCAAAGCCGTCGCAATAGGGGCAGGGCACGATGGACGTGCCCCAACCTTCGGCAAAGCCCGGAACATCAGGCATCTGGTCGGCGACGCCATAGCTCAGGATCAGGCGGCGCGCGCCGAGGCTTCCGCCATCGCCAGTGAGGACGGAGAAATCGTCGATGGCCCCGGAGAGGCTGTCGGCCCGGGCATTGACCAGCTTGATCGTGGGATAGCGCGCCAGCTGCCGCCGCGCCTCGGCCAGGATGTCCAGCGGTGGCTTGTGATCGTGGCCGAGCAGGCCATGCGAGTGGCCGGCGAAGCGGTTGCGCGGCAGGCCGGTATCGAGAACGGTGACCTTACGGCGGGCACGGCCGAGTTGCAGGGCACCGGCGAGACCGGCAAAGCTGCCGCCGATGATGATGACGTCATCCATGATGGGTTCCGTGTTGTGGATGAGGGGCTGGTTGGACCAAACCTACCCATCGGCTTGCGCATTTCAGAAACTACATGGTATCGTAATCCAAGAATTAGGATACTGTCAAGGACTGGAATTGTCGTGACCGAAAATAGCCAGGGCCGGCGCGGCCGACCCGCCAACGAGGCGCTTGGCCAAACGATACTCGACGCTGCGTCCGAACTCTTTGTGGAATTGGGTTTTCAAGCGACCACATTGGACAAGGTCGCCCAGCGGGCGAAGATATCCAAACTCAGCATCTATCGGCACTTCGAGAACAAGGAGGCGCTGTTCAGCGCGGCCATCGCGTCCGGCTGCCATCAGTTGTTTGCACCACAGGCCCTTCTTGAAGGCGTCGGCGGTTCGGTCGAGGATCAGCTCATGGCGGTGGGATCATCCCTACTTCGCACGCTGTTGAGATCAGATGTCCGCAGTGTCGAAGCCATGGTCATGGCCGACCAGACGAATCCAAAGTCCTTAAGCAAGCTCCATTACGAAGCCGGCCCCGCCAATGTCATCGCCCAAATCGAGGCCCTGTTGCGTCAGTTGCACGCGAAGGCGGTTCTGAACGTGCCCGATCCTCTCCGGTCCGCCCGCTTGTTTGCCGCGCTTTTCAAAGGATCCGATCTCCTGATTATCGCACGCTTCGATGACGCGAGAGCAGCGGACGACAACGAAATCGAATCCTATTGCCGGTCGGCCGTCGCCATGTTCATCGCTGCGCACGGCTAGCAGTCCGCCCTGCCCGCTAATCATTGTATTTCTGCGAAATACTCCGCTAGAGCCGCCGTCGCGATGGCGCCCATCCACCTCATGTCGATCGCGTCGGTCGGGCTGCGCGCCCGCCGGTGAGCGGCATCTCCTACCTGCTCCGGTCACAGCGCTGACCCTTGAGCGCCTCGGCCGACCTGTGAGGGCGAGGAAGAGAATGCCGGTTATGGCCGCGAGAATCGAGCAGATGAGGTGTCGATCGCCGCGAAGGGACACCTGCGGACGGACCTTCTTTGGTAAACTTGAGTACGTCCATTCGTGGCTCGGGCTCCGGCGGTTCGTGCCCCGACGCGCCCGCGAAGGCCGCTGGTGCCCGCGACAGATCCTTCCAAGGTGCGGGTCTGGAATGGCCCAAAAATTCTATCGAGCTCCCGGAACATCGGTCCGCCCCTGTGGTTCGACAAGCAGCGGCACAGTCGATCCAACCAGGCATCGGCCCGCTTAGGACAGGCGCGAGGTCCCTACCCACAGATCTTGCGAAAATAGGAGCAAGCTATGCGAGCGTTGGTCTGGCACGGCAAGGAAGACATACGCTGCGATCAGGTTTCGGACCCGGAAATTGAGGATGAACGTGACGCGATCATCAAGGTGACGAGTTGTGCCATATGCGGCTCCGACCTTCACCTCTACCACAACTATGTGCCAGCCATGCTGCCCGGCGACATCATGGGCCACGAGATGATGGGAGAGGTCGTCGAGGTCGGCAAGGGCGTCAACGGCGCTCTGAAGGAGGGAGACCGCATCGTCGTGCCGTTCACCATAATCTGCGGTGAGTGCGACCAGTGCAAGCGACAGAACTTTTCGGTTTGCGAACGCACAAACCGCAAGAAGAATCTCGGTGACAAGGTGTTCGGGCACACCACCGCGGGTCTGTTCGGCTACACTCATTTGACCGGCGGCTATCCCGGGGGACAGGCGGAATACATGCGTGTGCCGTTCGCCGATGCCACGCACGTAAAGGTGCCTGACAGCCTTACCGACGAGCAGGTTCTCTTCCTCGGCGATATTTTTCCTACCGGCTGGCAGGCGGCGGCACAGTGCGACATTGAGCCTACCGATACGGTTGCGGTGTGGGGCTGCGGCCCAGTCGGGCAGATGGCCATACGCAGCGCCCTGCTGCTCGGCGCGAAACAGGTGGTGGCGATCGATTGCTTGCCGGAACGGCTTTCCATGGCCGCGGCCGGCGGCGCCATCGCCATCAATTTCGCCGAGGAAAGTGTCGTCGAACGACTGCGGGAACTCACCGGCGGAAAGGGCCCGGAGAAGTGCATCGATTGCGTCGGCATGGAAAGCCACGTCTCGCTGGCCCAGCCCGATACCGTGTACGATCGCGCAAAGCAGTTGATGCTGATGGAAAATGATCGACCGCACGTTTTGCGTGAGATGATCTATGTCTGCCGGCCGGCCGGCGTGATCTCGATCCCCGGCGTCTACAGCGGGCTGGTCGACAAGATTCCGATCGGACAGGCAATGAACAAGGGGCTCACCTTCCGAATGGGGCAGACCCATGTCAACCGTTGGACCGAGGATCTGTTGCGCCGCATCGAAGATGGCCAGATCGACCCATCCTTCGTCATCACCCATACCGTGGGGCTCGAGCAGGGACCCGAGATGTACAAGGTGTTTCGCGACAAGCAGGACAGCTGCATCAAGGTTGTACTGAAACCGTAGGGAAATCGTCATGAACGTGATTGCCAAACTTACCAACATCACCCGATCGCCTGGCGATCCCAAAGTGCTGAAGACTGGGCAGAGTGCCGTCGGGGCCTCCGATGGCCTTGCCCGCAAGCTCGGCTGGTTCAGCATCGCGCTTGGCGTCGCCGAGTTGGTTGGCGCCGCGCGGATTGCCGGCGCGCTCGGCATGCGCGGCAAGGAAGATCTGATCCGCGCTTATGGGGCGCGGGAAATAAGCAGCGGCATACTCTCGCTTTCAGTGGACAAGCAAGCGGGGCTGTGGAGCCGGGTGGCCGGCGACGGCCTGGATATCGCGACATTGCTGACAGCGTATCGGCATGGCAACCCAAAGCGCGATAATGTGGGCCTTGCGCTTGCGATGGTCGCCGGCATCACATTGCTCGACATCATCGGTGCGAAAAGCGTGACCGCGCGCCACTCTCGGAGCGGGACCAAGCCACGCGATTACAGCGATCGAAGCGGCTTTCCCGGAGGCACTGCCGCAGCCCGCGACCGTGCCCGCTCGCAGCGCAGCCAGGAGGCCGGCACAGCCTGATAGAGATTTCCGAACCCTGGCGCCATTCGACCTGGACAGGTGGCATCTCGTCAGGCCCTAACGCCAGAGGTGGTTGCTTTCGGCGAGCCCGAACAGAGTGGACCGTCGAGTGGCCGTTCTCGCCGTGGATCACCGCCGCGCATGGTTGTGTGGCCGGTGCGTTAAAGGCAGGAAGCAAGCAGCGATGCGACCAGGCGTCTAGCCTTCCATGTCTCGTACCTTGGCCAGGTTCCGGCGATCCTCAGGCCGAGCCGCGTTCGGGAAGCTCGGTCTCTTCCGCCACCCCTTTCCGCAGGTCTCGGCGCAAGCGTTCCGCTTCGTCGGAATTATTGTCGTCGTCTGTCCGCTCAAGTTCGCGATCGATTGTCTCGCGCGACCCCTCTGCCGGATCCTGTTGCGGAGATGTGTTCGGGCCGGTTTCGATCTTGCCGTCGCCGGGAACGGTGCGGTCGCCAGACTTCGTCATCTTCAGCTTCCCTTTCATCTGTCATCTGCCTCGCCATCTCCGATGGCATGAATTTTGGCCGCTTCCCTGCCGAACCGGATCGTCGACGCTTTGTTCCGGGAAAGCCCCCGCAGGTTCGTGCTGGTCGGCCCGGGGCATTGGTCGATGCCCTTGCCGGGAAGCATCCTATGCCAACGAGGTCGGCGGCAGCCTCATCGATGTCGTTACCAACATGTGGGCTGTGAAGGCGTTTTCGGCCCGGACACGCGAGCACGCCAGGCTCGCGGCGAGTTTTCGAACCGAAGCAGATGCGCAGCGTAACAGCTGGATGTATACGGAAAAGGCTGCCTAATCCACGACATCGCGCTTTCGGTAGTGGCCGGCGGCATGCTCGCCTGGGCGGTCCGGCAGCTGGTAGCGAACTGGTCATAGGCCTTTGCAAAGCCGCGTCGATGAAGCGGGTGCGGTAGCGCTGGTCGGTGTAGCGTCGACGCATCTGTCAATCGGAGACAAGCGCGACCACTTTTGTGACCTCACTGTTTTTTCCACCGGACTCGACATCTCACTATCATAGTTGATTGTGGCTGCCGGTGGCCCTGCGTAATGGATAGCCATTCCAACTCTCCAACAGGAAAACGGTATGTTGTATCCGGGTCGGTTTTTGGGGCCAAGCGACATTGAGATGCTCGCCCAGGTTTGTCACACGGTCTGCAAAGAGCGCGCCCTACCTCTTGCTTCGCAGAACGGAGAGCGCATAGCTGCGCACATACTCAGGCTGTTTATGAACGGCTTGATTGGGCAGAATGAACTGCTTGATGCTGAGAGGAACTGGGCTAGTCGGCCTGACCGTTCGGTCCAGCAGACGATGTCAACTACGCGCACATGAGAGGCCGCGTGACCCAGTCTTGGTAGTCGGAAAGCCGCCAAGGCCAGTTGGGAACAAACCTGACATTTAAGCGTTTGTAGAGCCCTTCCACCGGGCAACTCACCGAAATGCTTCTTGCCGTGCATGATGGAATATCGACGGCCGTTTTGGCGGGCAGGAGCGCCAATGCGGAAATAGTAGGCGTGGTCGACCTCACCAACAAAGCTGAGGTCGACATCGGCATCACCAGCTTGGGAAGAGCCATCCAGTTCGTGGCCAACGCCTCGGTGCTTGGATACGACATTCGCGGCGCCATGGTCTTCTATGGCGCGCCCGGTACCCCGAGCCTAAGGGCGAGAGAGTGCGAGCGCTTGTGGGCGCAGTTTGGCGGCGCGCTTCTACAGCCGTAGCTCTATCAGGACGTTCGCCCCGCCCGTTCTTGGTATGAACGCGTACGGAACTGAGGCGCTACCCAGCCGCAGCGGGAATGGCTCAGTGGTAGCTCTAGCTGGCGACCGCACTAAGCAGCTTTTCGGTAATGGGCTTTGAGCGGCTGAGCCAGCGTGAGAACGTTCGGCCGCATATCTGCCGGTGCCTGCTTTCATGTGACTGGGCGGGGCTATTGGGGAGCCGTGTTGACCACTGGGCCCTTAGCCGAGGGAAGCACAGTACGGCAACCTCGCCTTTTGCTGGCTAACATCCTTCCGCTCTCAGGGACCGGACCATGCGCACAACAACAGGGTCATACGGTTTCTTTTCGGATTTCCGATAATTCATTGTGAAAAGCGCGGCACGCTGGTTGCAGACCATAATTGCACGGACGTAGCGAATCTCGCCATTCTTGACCCCGGAGTAGCTGGCCCATTTCGGGGCTAGGCGCCGATAGGTCAGTCGCCAACCGGCCTTTTCGTCCTCGATCATGCGATGTTCAATCTCGGCGCGAAAACTTGCTTTGCCCAGTCGCGCGCCCCAAACGACCAGAAACGCGTCTCTTGGGCCCTGAAAAGCCGCGCCCTGCTCCGAATTCTGGGTCAGGACGAAATTCGGAGGAATATCGAAACTAAAGCCAAGCTGTCGGACGCCGAAGGGCTGCCACGCCTCGGCCTGAAGCAACGTGGTCCAAAAGAGAAAAACTGTAAGTCCCAGCAGGAGGCGTCGCATTGCTCTGATTTAGCGCTGGCTAACATGGTGTCCAGACGGACAGAGGTCCGTGACATAAAAAATATGCATCATGGCCGCGCAGCATATGGACGCGGGATTCGCGATTGACGGCGTGCGGTCGAAACGGCTTCCGTCCCACGAAAGGAGAGGACGCAGAGGGAATTGGTGCGTCGGTATGATCGACTGGCAGAAAATTGGCGAGGCCGAATGTCCAACGTTCATTGCCCGCAAAAATGGGCGCCGGCTTCCTCTTGTGCCTAGGGAAGAAGAGCCGAAATTATTCCCTGACGAAGACCCTGATCTACCTCAGACGGGGGGCATGCCCTGTAACTTCGCCGTGACCTGATCCCCTTCGGGGAACAATCAGATCGAGCTCCAGTTTGGCCTTCCAAGCGAAGGCACTGATGGAGCATGCCATGAGATTTCCACACAGCACGACGGCCGCGGCCGCCGTTTTCATTGCCCTGACCTCCCCCGCGCTCGCCCAGACAAGCGGAACACCATCACCCTCGACACCTGCACCCGCTCCGGCAACCGAACCGCCGGCCGCCGGACAGTTGCCGGATGCGACCGGACAAGCGGATGGACCAACACGCGAAATGATCCGCCAGATGGTTGAGCAAGCTGTCCGTGACCGACTGCAGCAGGATCGCGGTTCCGAAGAGGGTTTCCGCGAGGAAGATAGTCGCAACTATCAAGGCGATCGCAACGAGGATGCTGACCGCCACGATGAAGATGGCGACCGCTGGCAGAACCACGGTGACCGCGATCGTGGACACAGAATGGCTGGACGCTGGCATCATCAGATGATGCGCGGTGCCGGCATGCGACTGATGTTCGGGCTGTTGGACACCGATGGCGACGGATCGGTGTCCGAGGACGAGGTTCAACGCGCGGTGGGCAGGATGTTCAGTAGCGTTGACGAGAATGGTGATGGCAAGATCGATGTGAACGAGATCCAGTCCTTCATGCATGGCTCCAGCATGCATGGCACTGATAGCGAGGACACGCCGTAGCTGTCTTCAAAGGGAATGCACTCCCTCGGACAAAGCGGGCGCGTGGCGGCCGATCCCGAAGCGGTGTCTCTTGGCTGTTAGGCGCCCGGCCAGCACCCTTTAGGCTTGAGCTATTCCCGCAGTCCCGCGAGACGCCAGCCGTGACAAAAAAGGCTTCGCATTGCTGATCGAGGAACGATCGAAGCCGACCAACGCAAGATCACTCGGGCGCTCGGTCTTCCAGCAGAACGAAGGATGCGGCGATCAAGTCGTCGCCATTGATACGTCCTTGGCTGTCCTCCAACATAGTTGCAACCTTGCGGAAGGCCATCATTTCACCCGCGTCAATCTGCGCTTCACGCATTTTGGCTGTGAGATCAGCCACGCGATTTCCTAACGAATGTGATTTTGCAGTCTCGCAATTCGACATGATTAGTCATCCTTTGCATTGGGGTTTCACGCTGCCGAACGCAATGCTTCAGCGGATGTTCCGAATTTGGCCATCAGTCTTATGGGATAGGACTTGCGTCTGATTGCGGTTGGAAGAAGCCCGAACGGCGGAACACGCAGCCGGACGCCGAATTGGAAACCCACCGTCGATCGAAGTCCCTTGTCGCCGGTTGAGATCCCGCCATCTTCACTGTCGAGAGGGTGGCGGGATCGCCTTCCGAGGAGCGACGCATATGAGGTAATAGATATTTGGCAGATGTACTCACGGCCATCCTGCTCGCTTCTTTTGTCTGCGCATGTTCATTCTTTTCGGGAAACCCCATCTCTCCAACAACACGCAACAACCGCGTTGCTACCCACGATTGATGCGATGACAACTGCATCAACAAAGCAAAGCCTCTTCGCCTAAGGTGCGATTGCCGCGGGCTTTTTCGACTTGAAGGTCGTCCAACGCGCCCGGTGGTCAGGCCATGGCGTTCAGCGGGAGCCAGGTAGACTCATCGCGAAAATCCCGCAGCGAGGCATGTCGCAAGTCCTCCTCGCCGCGTGCGGATACTGGAATCCGCCTGGCTCGTTGTGACAGGCATGCGAAGATGAGTGTCGGCGCATGGACGCGGAAAAACCCGCCAGCGTGAGCCAGCGGGCCTTGTGATGGGATGGCCCGCGCGTGCGGTCAAGGCTGCGCGGGCCGACCATGATGAATGAGGGGACATCTTGGTCACCGGCACGACCGATGAAGAACGAGCCGGGTGTGACAGAACACCCTTGGAGCGAGGATGTTCCCGTCCGCACAAAAAAGCTCGCCGGCGTGAGCCGGCGGGCAGTCGCTATTTTGCCGTCAAGCGGACAGACCGCTTGCGGCCCACCCACTGCACCATTTTTCCACTTTGAGCCGAAATCATTCTCAACTATGGTTCGCCAGGCTTAAGGCATGGGGGATTGCCGATGGTTTTATCACGCAGGGGTGTCGTGCTCGGCGGTCTGGCGCTGGTCGCGGTCGGTGGAACCAGCAATATTGTTCAAGCCGCGGGGGCAAAATCCTTTTTCGCCGGTACCGCCAGCGATAACGATTTCGTCTATCGCAAGACCAACTTCGCCAAGATCGACAAGAGATGGCATCGCCAGATCGTCAAGTATTTCAGCAGCGAGCCGGTCGGCACCGTCGTGGTCGATACCCGCCACCACTTCCTCTACCTCATCATGGAAAACAAGACTGCCATCCGCTACGGCGTCGGCGTCGGCAAGGAAGGCTTCAAATGGTACGGCCGCGCGACGATCGATCGCCGCGCGCTGTGGCCGCAATGGGTCCCGCCCCCCGAAATGCGCGAGCGCAAGCCGGACCTGCCGCCCATGATCGCGGGCGGCGCGTCCAACAATCCGCTCGGGCCGCGAGCGCTCTATCTGTACCGCGACGGCGCCGACATCGGCTACCGCCTGCATGGCACGCTGGAGCCATGGAGCATCGGCACCGACGCTTCCAGCGGCTGCATCCGCATGTTCCCCGAAGATATCATCGACCTCTACCAGCGGTGCCCGATCGGCACCGCGGTGGAGGTCCTGCCGCACATCGCCGACCAGGCGCCCGCTTCCACCACTGTCGAATGATTGGCGCATCATGAACCGCATGATTGAAAACACGCGCCGGCTGCTCGCCGCCGGCCTGCTGGTTCTGGCCGCATCCTGCTCGACCAGCAACACGCTGGCCCCGTCGACGCCTGACGTCACCAACGCCGAGATTGCCGGCTTCCAGAACGTGCAGCCGGGCAGCGAGGAGGATTTTATCCTCAATGTCGGCCGCCGCACCTACTTCACGAAAGGTTCGGCCGCGCTCGATTCTGTCGCCAAGGCCACCCTCGACACCCAGATCGCCTGGTTGACAAAGCATCCGCGCTGGCTGCTCAAGCTGCAGGGTTTCGCCGACGATCCCGGCGCAAGTGAAACGGCGCTGTCACAGCAGCGCGCCGATGCGGTGATGGACTACCTCGCCGCCGGCGGCATAGACCGGAACCGCATGTGGGCCAAGGGCTACGGCAAGGACAGGCTCGTCCGCGACTGCCCCGACTCCGCCTGCAGGTCGCAGAACCGCCGCGTCGTGTCTAATTTGCGCGATGAGAGGGACGAGTCGTAGAGGCTACTGTTTTGCTGGTCGCCAAATCAGTCTCACAACGCGACGGCGGCATGGCTGCAATGCGCCTATCGGGGACATTCACCCAGCGTTTGCCCCTCTCCGAAAGCTGACGCTCCGGTTGAACCCGGAGTGAAGTCAGCTTCCCGTCTACCAACCTCCGGTTCAGGGTCTGGTGGGAGGCTTCGGCATCCGCCTCGACCAGTTTGCGGACGTGGCGGTTGTCCGCGATCCTGATCGCGCATGAGCCTCGCCACATGTCGGTGTGCTACCGGGAGTGGGCGCCGTGGAGCTGGCAGGTACGCTCGCTCAAAGCATCGGCCGTCCACCGGTGACCTCGTAGAGTGCGCCGGTGGTGTAGCTCGATCCTTCCGAGGCAAGCAGCACATAGGTCGCTGCAAGCTCTGCCGGTTGCCCGGGACGCTTGAGCGGTGTGTTCTTCCCGAACTCCTTGACCTTCTCAGAGGGCATTGTCGACGGGATCAGCGGCGTCCAAATCGGCCCGGGAGCGACCGCGTTTACCCGAATGCCGCGTTCAGCTACCAGTCCTGCAAGTCCGGCGGTGAAGTTGGCGATCGCTCCTTTGGTAGTGGCGTAGGCAAGCAGTGCCGGCGAGGGACTAGTCGCGTTGATTGAGGATGTGTTGATGATGGTCGAGCCGGGTTCCATGTGCTTCACTGCTTCCTGGGACAGATAGAACATCGCATAGACATTGGTGCGAAAGGTGAGATCCCATTCCTCCGCGCTGATGTCCTCCAGCTTCTCGAACGACGCCTGGTGGGCTGCATTGTTGACGAGGATGTCCAGGCGCCCGCATTCATCGATAGCTCGCTGCACAAGCGACCGCGCGAAGATTTCGTCCGAGATGTCGCCGGGTGCGAGCACCGCCTTGCGCCCCGCTTCCTCGACCAAGCGCGCCGTCTCCTGCGCATCTTCGTCCTCTTCAAGATAGGAGATCATGACGTCGGCGCCTTCGCGTGCAAACGCGATAGCCACCGCCCGGCCGATGCCCGAGTCCGCGCCGGTGATCAGCGCGACGCGGTCCGTCAGCTTACCGCTGCCGCGATAGCTCTCCTCTCCGTGGTCGGGCCGTGGATCCATCTCGTCGGTGTAGCCGGGCATGTCCTGCTGCTGTTCGGGAAGCGGCGGCCGAGGATATTTCTGCTGGGCATCCTGCATGTCAGCTCCTTTTTTGGCTGGAGTTGCGGTTGTGTCGATCCGGTTCCGTGATCGATCCCTTGGCGGCTTTCGAGCCACCGCCCCATTCCTCGGACTCGCACGCTTGGTCGCCGCCCATGAGGTCCGGCGAACCGCGATTTGCGGTGCCGCTGTCCGTCTTCTTCAACTCGTGCTCCTTCTTGCGTGGCTCGTCATTCTTTCTCGCCAGCGGTAATCATCGACCTCAGCGGCTCTTGCGCCACATTCGCCTCGATTTCCGCGCGTCCGGGGGTATCCGGTAGCGCCTTGCGGAAATTTTTCGCATAATCCGGCGGCATCTTCGGTGGCATCATCGGTTCGTACGGGTCGACCACGGCCTCGATGACCACCGGACCCTCAGCAGCCAGGGCAGCGTCGAGAACGCCTTCCACCTCCTCGGAGCGAGAGACGCTGTAGCCAATGCCGCCCATGGCTTCGGCGGCCATGGCGAAGTCGATGGGCTGGAGTTCGCAGGCGAATTGCGGGTTACCGAGGAACATCATCTGCTCCCAGGCGATCTGATTGAGCATGCCGTTCTTGAGCACGAGCACCTTGAGTGAGACCCGGTACCGAACTGCCGTCGAGAACTCTCCGAGCTGCATCGCGAGACCGCCGTCGCCGACGACCGCAAAGACCGGCCGGCCGGGAAAGGCCAGGCCCGCGGCGATCGCGTAGGGCAGTCCGCATGCCATCGAGGCCAGCGCGCCCGAGACGCCGAAGGCCTGCCCGTCACGCAGTTCGATATGGCGGGCCGCCATCTCGGTGTTCTGGCCGGAATCGGCAACCAGGATCGCCTCATCGGGCAATCGTTTCCCAAATGCGCGTGTGACCACCTGGGGCTTGAGCGAAGTGGCGGCCTTTTGCTCCGACTGCGCCATCATCTCGCGCCAGCGTCGCATGCCCGCCTGCGCCTTCTCGAGGAAGCTGCGATCATCCTTGCGCTTCAGGCGCTTGTTCAGCAGTCGCAGCGTCACGGCGGCATCGCCGGCAAGGCCGGCCTCAACGGGATAGCGCAGGCCGATGCGCTGCGGGTCGCGCTCGATCTGCACCCCGCGCGCCTGTCCCGGCTTCGGGTAGTATTCGATGTAGGGAAAGGTCGAGCCGACGACGAGCAGCGCGTCACATTCCTCCATGATTTCCTGCGACGGCAGCGTGCCGAGAATTCCGATGCCGCCAGTCGTCAGCGGGTGATCGTCGGGCAAGGCAGCCTTACCGAGCAAGGCCTTTGCGACCGGGGCACCAAGCAGCTCCGCCGTCTCTTCCAACTCGTGCCTGGCACCAAGCGCGCCCCTACCGGCGAGGATCGCGACCCTCGTCGCGCCGTTCAGGATCTCGGCGGCTTTCGCAAGTTGTTCTTCGTCGGGAAGCCTGCTTCCTTCGAACCAACGATCCGGCGTATGCGACGGTTTGTTGCGCTTCGAGCGCTTGGCTTGGACGAGCGTGTGCTCCTGCACATCGCTGGCGATCGAGAGATGCGCAACACCGCGACGTGCCAGCGCCGACCTGCAGGCGAGACCGGCCAGGCTTTCCATATGCGCCGCGTCGGAGACCTGCGCGTTGAAGACGGCGACATCGCTGAAGACGCGCGTCAAGTCGACATCCTGCTGGGTGAAGGTCTCGATGAGGTCGTGGAACTGCATGCCGGTAATGGCGAGCACCGGCGCTTGGTCGAGCTTGGCATCGTAGAGTCCCGTCAGGAGGTGTGTGCCGCCAGGGCCGGAAGTTGCGAGGCAGACACCGAGCTTGCCTGTCCATTTTGAGTAGGCGCACGCCATGAACGCCGCGGATTCCTCGTGTCGCACCTGAATGAAGCGGATACGGTCCTGCCGCCTGCGCAGCGCCTCCATGATGCCATTGATGCCGTCGCCCGGCAGGCCAAAGATGATATCGACGTTCCAGTCGATCAGCGTCTCGATGAGGATGTCCGCGGCGGTCGGCATGTCTCAGTCCTACCGCGATGCGGATCCCGCCGCCTGGCTGCTCTTGTTCGCGGTCTTGTCAGTCTTACGCTGGTCCTTGTCGCCGCCGCGATTGCCGCCATGCAAGTCGCCGGAAGATTGAGCGGTCTTGCCGTCTTCCAAATTAGTGGCCATGCGCAAAGCTCCCTTCATCCGGCCTGCCTAACCAGAAAGTCGGTGAGATGTTCCGTGCCCGAAGGCAAGGCCGCCTATTCAGGTGCCGAAGGCAAAGGTGTCAGTACCACCCGATGAGGCGCTGTTCGGCAGTCAGCGGCTGAACAGGCGAGGTGCGATCGAACAGACGAAGGCATCGAACTGCTGCGAGGCCGAGGATTGCATGTAGTGGCCGAGGCTGCCTGATCGCCAAAAGCGCTCGCGGCAGAGCTGGCCGATGTTCAGGTCGCGTCTTCGCAGGTCCCTATAGCCAGAGCGCAACGCCGCCCGGACCGTCCCCATAGGCGAACTCCTCGCACCCCTCGTCGACGATTTCTCGCGCGGGATTCCGCCTCAGTGGCGAAAGGACTCGTTCGTCGCGCACACCGCGGCGGGCGATGTGCGCCTCGACCATGCGGTGCCTGGCGTGCCGGTAGTCTGGCATGGCTCCTCGATAGCCTTAAAAAGACGGCAGGCTTAGTCGTCCTGCCTGCGCTTGTGGTGCTCGCTCTCCTGGTTTTCGCCGCGGATCATCTGGCGATCGTCCTTGTCGGTCAATTCCACGCCCTCGTCGCGTAGATTGGCGCCGTCTTGCCGCGCCTCGCGCTCCTGCTTGGTTCTCTTCAGCTCATCCTCGGCAATGAAATCGTCGCCGGCATTGCTGGTGTTCTCGCGCTTTTCGATGATGCGCAGCTGCTGCTCGTGGGTCTTCCGGCCGGCCATGGCAAGGCGCCTCCTACTTGTTCGTGCGTCCGGTCTGGTCAGGATTGATGCCGCCCTGAGGCGTGACGTCGTTCTCGACATCGCCTTCGAACGTATTGTCCCCATCGAGAGCATCGTTCTCGTCGAGCATATCGCCGCCCTTGACCGCGCCCCTCGAGGTGCCGATTCCCGGGTTGTCTCGCAGATCCTTGTCCGTGGGATGTTTGGTCTTGGGGTGTTGGTTGGTCATGGAATTTCTCAGCGCTGGTTGAGCTTGGGCGAAAGACGGTCCTGGCGCTGTCCAACTTCAACGTGGAGAAAATGTTCCGGTGTCAGGTTCGGTGCGCGTAAGCGGCCAGGCGGCCGCCGTCTCGGCCAGCGAAACTCCAGGCATGCCACAGTACATCCCATTCCGAGGCGAATTGGCGGGCTAAAGTAAAAATCGAGACGGTCGAAAGCTTGCAAGGAGTGGGTGCTCTGTTCCGGTGGCGATCTCGGTTGCAAGCAGTTCGCCGGCAATCAAGCCAAGTGTTGCGCCGCTGTGGCTGAAGGCGACGTAATACCCCTCGATCTCCCGCAACTGGCCGAAGACCGGCTCGCCGTCTCCGGGGATTGGCTTGGGCCCGACACCGTAGCTCTCCAATTCCAATTTCGGATGACCGTCGAGAACATTCGACGCTTCGTCGAGAAGCCCCTGGACGGTCGATGCTTTTACGCGATAAGTCCCGTCCGGATTGACTACCACCTGTTCTTCCGACCAGGCAGAATCGAGCGCGAGGGCGCCATCAGGCGTCGGCCGGATGGCGACGCGCGGCGTGTTGAGCACGGCGCGTAGCGGCAAGTCGACTGGCTTGGTCCTGACCAGCAGCGCGATCGGTGTCCCATCGGCGATACGCTGACCGGCCACGGCGACCATTCGCGGCACATCCGCACCGGTCGCCAGAAGCACCGCGTTGGCGGCGAAGCTGATCCCGCTGGTGGTGGTGACGCCGGTGGCGCGGCCGTTGGCGACGGTGACGGTAGCGCGTCCGGCCTCGGTGACCACCTGGCCGCCCCGCTCCACGAATTCCGCGATCAATATTTCGATCAGCGACGGCAGGTCGACCCAGCCCTCGCCCGGGTTGAAGATCGCGCCTTGAGGCGTGACAGCGCTTGCGCAGACACCCGGCGCGACCAACCTTATGGCGTCCGCGGACAGATGCTGCGCATCATAGCCGAGACGTTTTTCGTGAGCGAAGACATCGGCGATCTCGTTTGAGGCATCGTCCGCATCCCACGTCAGGCCACCGTCGAAACGCAGCCAGGCGGCATCCGGGCATCGCGCCGACAAACTGCGGTAGCGGTCGATACCGATCATGCGCAGGCGATGATATTCAGCCGAGCGCCTGCGCGCCGAATTGATCCAGGCGAGCGAGCGGCCGGAAGCTCCCTTGGCGAGCGGTCCATCATTGACCAGCACGGTCTCGATGCCGAGCCTTGCAAGATGAACGGCCGAGGAGACGCCAAAAATGCCGCCGCCGACAACAACGACCTTGGAAACCTGATGTGATGCAGCCATGAGATATCTTTCACTGGTGGAGGTTGGTTTGGGCGGCCGTCTTGAAGGGCTCATGCGTGATCAAAGCACTTCGGCAAGGAAGTGCTTCAGACGTGGGCTTTTCGGCGTGTCGAAAATCGCGGCAGGCGTGCCGGCCTCGATGATGCGGCCTTCATCCATGAAGACAACCTGATCGGCGACCTTGCGGGCGAAGCCCATTTCATGCGTCACCACGACCATTGTCATGCCGCGCCGGCCGAGATCCGCCATGAGGTTGAGCACACCCTTCACCAGTTCTGGATCGAGTGCGCTCGTTACCTCATCGAACAAGATGACCTCCGGGTCCATCGCCAATGCACGAGCGATTGCCACACGCTGCTGCTGGCCACCGGAAAGGCTCCCTGGACGATGGTGTTTGCGGGTCGCAAGCCCGACGTCGGCAAGGCGCGCCTCGGCGATGCGCTCAGCTTCCTGTACAGGGAGCCCCTTTACCTTGGTCAGCGACAGCATGACGTTTTCGAGCGCGGTGTGGTCGGGAAACAGATTGAACTGCTGGAAAACCATGCCGACACGCCGGCGCAGTTTTTCAGGCTTCATCGCCAGGATGCTCGCACCATCGAGCAACACCTCACCGCCCTTGGGCTCGACCAGGCGGTTGAGGCAGCGCAGCAGGGTCGACTTGCCCGAACCTGATGGGCCAATCACGCATGTGACCGTGCCAGGCTTGACTGCCAGGCTGACGCCTTTGAGAACATCGAGGTCGCCATAGGCCATGTCGAGATCGGTGATGGCGAGACTGCCGCCCTTGAAGCGGGGCAGCGCTGAGCCGGCATCAGAGCCGGCCTCCGAAGGTGCACTGCCCGTGGCGCCCTCCAGTTCGCTCACTTCGGCCAGGCCGCTGATGACGAGGCCGGCCTTTTGCTTTCCGACCCGCAGCGAGTTGTCGATGTAGTTGACCACATGGGTCAACGGCACGGTGATGACGAGATAGAACACGCCGGCCAGAAGCAATGGCGAGAGGTTTCCGGTGACCACTGCCTGGTCCTGACCGACACGGAAGATCTCGCGCTCCGAGGCGAGCAGACCGAGGAAGTAGACAAGGCTTGAATCCTTGACGTTGCCGATGAACTGGTTGACGAGGGCCGGCAAGACGCGGCGGATGCCTTGCGGTATCACGATCAGGCGCATGCCTTGGCCGTAGCTCATGCTGAGCGCCCTGCAGGCCTCCATCTGCCCGCGCTCGACGCTCTGGATGCCCGAGCGGAAGATTTCGCCGATATAGGCGCCGGCGATCAGGCTCAGCGCAAGAATGCCGAGCGGAAAGGGCGAAGGGCCGAAGATTTCACGGCCGATGCGGGCAAAGCCCTGGCCTATCAGCAGGATGGTGACGATCGCCGGCAGCCCACGGAATATATCCGTGTAGACCCGCGCCGGAATGCGCAGCCAGCGCGATTGCGAGATGCCCATGACCGCCAGGATCATGCCGAGGATGACACCCAGCACCGTCGACGCGGCGGCGAGGATCAAGGTGTTCTTCAATCCGATGGTGATCATGCTGGGCAGCACGTCCGCCATGGCCTGCCAGTCGAGGAAACTGCGCCGCAGGTTTTCGAGCCAGTTCATTCGCCCCCCTTTCGGTTGCGCTATTCACATCGTCCGCATCAAGGACGGCGGCGTAATCCGGCCGCCGGCATGAGAGCCAGCGGCCGGGTACGGTCTACTTCTTGGGAAGATACTGGTCGGGCATCGGCGAGCCGGGGAACCACTTTTCATAAAGCGTTTTCCAGGTGCCGTCCTGCATGGCCGCGTGAAGGGCGGTGTTCAGCGCATTGCGGAGCTTGTCGTTGCCCTTGCGCAGGACGAAGCCGGCCGGCGCGTCAAAGGAAGGAATATTGACCGCGATCTTCAGGTTCGGATAGCGAACGCCATAGTCCTTGGCAGCCTCGTAATCGAGGAAGTGGGCATCCACGGTTCCGTTGTTAAGCGCCGAAACGGCGGAGTTGTTGTCGGGGAATTTGACGAGATCGGTTCCGACAAAATTCTTCGCCGCGTAGATTTCCTGGAGCGTGCCTTGCACGACGCCGAGACGTTTGCCCTTGAGCCCGTCCGCCGACGTGATCGCCTTATCGGCAGTAAGCACGGACAGATAGCCTGCGATATACCCGTCGGAAAAGTCGACGGTCTTCTTGCGTGCTTCCGTCGTGCCGATTGCCGCGACCGCGACATCGAAACGCTCGTTTGCAACCGAAGGCATCAGCGCCGAGAATTCCTGGCCGGTGAAGATCACCTGGTCGGGCTTGAAGCCAAGGCGGCTCGCGACGTTGCGGAACAATTCGATGTCGAAGCCGGTGAACGACCCATCGGCCTGGGTGAAAGCGTAGGGTTTGGCATCGCCCATGGTTCCGACGCTGATGACCTTCGCATCAATGAGGCCATAGGGATTGTCATCCGCGGCGGCCGCTCCTGAAACCAGCCCGGCGCCGACGCACATCGCCATAAGAGCCATTGCGCCGGTTCTGACCGGGCACATCAACGACTTGAGGATTTCTTTGCTGCTCATGTCTTTCTCCACTCTGAAGGTCTGTTCTTCTTGGTATTTACGTCGAGCCGCCATCTGGCGCCCCGACATGCCCTTGACGAGATTACGGTCCGTCACGCCTCTCGGCTCCACTCCTTCTAAAGAGACCGGTCTCATATTGCGTGAGACCGGTCTCTTTGTTAATCGTTATCGCCACGTTGACCTCCCGTCAACAACTCTTGTAGTCGTCATCCGATGAAAAGAACCGCCCCCAAGACCCCGTCGATAACGGTCAGCGACGTCGCCCGCGCGGCCAATGTTTCGAAAGCGACAGCCGCGCGCGTGCTCGGCGGATACGGCGTCGTCAGCGACATGATCCGCGCGGAAGTCATGGCCGCGGCCAAGGCCTTGGACTATCGTGCGAACGAGCTCGCCCGCAGCATGACGACCGGCCGCTCCGGCATCATCGGCGTGGTTGTCGGCGACATCGAGAACCCGTTCTTCAGCCTCGCGGTACGCGGCATCAGCGACGCGGCAAAGGCAGCCGGGTTCAACGTCATCCTGGCCAATTCCGGCGAGAAGATCGAGGCGGAAAAGGCGGCCGTGAAACTGCTCATCGGCAAGCGCGTCGACGGGCTGATCGTCACGCCGTCGGAATCGCGCGACATCGCGCACCTGCGCGATATCCACCGCTCGGGCCGACCGCTTGCCCTGCTGGATAGGGCGCTGGCAGATCTGGATGTCGATACGGTCACGACCGACGATCGCGGCATCGCCATGCTGGCGACCCGCTTTCTAGCCGATGCCGGCCACCGCAACATCGCCTATGTGACCGCGGTCGACGCCGAAGGGCACGAGTACCGCGATCTCGGGCAGATCTACACCTCGTCGGTCCGTGAGCGCATCGACGGTTTCCTCACCGTGTGCCGAGAGGCCGGACTTGATCGGCCAGAACGCTTTGTTCGCCTTGGCGCGACAAGCCCCACCGAAACGCGCAGGGTTGCCGGCGAGATGCTGTCGGCGCCGGATCGGCCGACGGCGATCCTCGCCTCCGACAGCGTCATTGCGCTGGAGATCTTCAAGGTGACCCGCGAGCGCGGCCTGCGGGTTCCCGACGACATTTCGCTCATCACTTTCCATGATGCGGACTGGACGAGCGTCACCACGCCGCCCATCACCGTTATCGACCAGCCCGTCTACGCGCTTGGCAAGAGCGTCGCGGAATTGCTCATCCGGCGATTGAAGGGAGATTCCCGCCCGGCGGAAAGGCTCGTTTTGCCGACCGCCATCATTGCACGCGGATCCGTTGGCCCGCCCTCGGATGGAAAGCCGCAAGTGCGCCAAGCATAGGCCTGGCGGCGGTACGGCCCACATGAATACGTTAGAACAAGGTCGACGCACTCCGCTTTAAGAATGTACGTCGATCAACCCAGCAAACACCCTGATCGCAATGCCGCGTCCACCGTCATCGGGACGGCACGTGCCGGCTCATGGTTTGAAGAGCGTGACGATGAGCCAGATGCCCGGCTACTTCTTGCGCCTGCCTGGCTTCAGGGCCGCCAAAAGACTGCTGATCCTGCCGGCCTTGCGGTTGCGGATCTCGGCCTCGTTCTTGCGGCGCACCGCGGCGCGGACAAGTCTGGCGCCGAGATAACGCAAAGGCTCGGGCGGCAGCGACATGCGCCGCTCGATGCCGACCAGACCGCTTTCGCTCCAGCGATCCTTTCGCTCGAGCACCAGGCTCGCCAGAATGCGTCCGGCTATCGGCGTCTGCGCGATGCCGGTGCCGTTAAATCCCATGCCGTAGAAGATATTGGGATGATCGCGCAGGTGGTCGAAGACAGGAACGTGTTCAGGCACGCAGTCGATCGGCCCCGACCAGTCATATTCGATCGCCACACCGCGCAGCGACGGGTAGACCCGATGCAGCTCTCGCATATTGTCGCGGCCGTGCTCCGGGCTGCGGTTGAAGCTGGCGCCGAAATTTCCACTGAAGGCGACGTTGCCGCTGCCACGACCGAAGACCACCCTGCCCCCGATGGTGCGCTGGTAGTAGAGCACCTGGGCTTGGGAATCGCAGATCGAGGCACCGTCGCGCCAGCCGATGCTGTCGAGCAGTTCGGGAACGGCGGCAGTGGCAATCACCTCGCTGCCGACCACATAAAGATGCCGCCGCAGTTCCGGCAGCGCGGAAAGCCAGGCGTTGGCGGCAAGCACGATTTTGTCAGCCCGTACCGCGCCATGCGCCGTGCGCACCGTGCATGTCATGCCGGGTTCGATGGCGAGGACCGGGCTGCGCTCGTGGATGATGACGCCGCGTGCCAGTGCCAGCTTGCGCAATCCGATGGCAAGTTTGGCGGGATGGACCGTGCCGGCAGTGGTCTCGACCACGCCGACATAGGAGGCCGATGAACCGGTGCGGCGTTGAATGTCCTCGGCTGTCAGCGGGCTGAAACGGTTTTCTCCAACAGCCGCCGTCAAGGCCACGGCGGTCTCCCAGGCGCCTTCCTGCGCAATGGAGCTTGCTGTCCACAGCCATCCGTCCAGCCTCAGGTCCATGTCTATGGTGCCGTTTTGCTGCAGCGCCTTCAGCTCCGCGATCGATGCCACCGTGTCGGCGCACAGCAGGCGCGCTTCCTCGAGACCGACGACCGCACTGATCTGGTCGATTTCGGCGAACCATGAATGGACCTGACCGCCGTTGCGCCCCGAGGCCCCCGATCCGCACAGATCGGCTTCAAGGATCACCACCCGCGTTTGCGGCGCCAGTTCAAGGATCCGCAGCGCCGTCCACAGACCGGTATAGCCGCCACCGACGATCACCACGTCGGCGCGCTCGTCGCCTCGCAATGGCTCGGTCGCAGGGGCGGCGGCAATGTCCTGCAGCCAAAACGACCGGTCAGATGCAAGCGCGACCGCAGGCTGCCGCAAACGAATTGTACTCACGCTTGGGCTCCCTGCGCATCGACAATGAAGCTGGCATATTTGGCTGGCAGCCAATCGGGTATCGGACGCGGTCTCTGGGGAAACCCGCCAAGATGGGTGCAGGTCTGCGCCGCCGCGATCGACGCCCTGTGCAATGCCTCCAGGGCGCCGAGGCCGCCGAAATGGAAGCCGGCGAGGAAGGTGGCAATGAAACTGTCGCCGGCGCCACACGTATCCACGACATCGACAAGGGTCGCCGGCGCATGCACGACATTCGTGCCATCGTCGAAGTAGGAGCCGCGTCGACCACAGGTCAAAACTACCTGCCTTGCGCCGGCCGCCCTGAGCGCGCCCAGCGATGGCTCGATGGGAACATCGACATCGTCCGGTCCGGACGCAAACACAAGCGGGACACCGTCGAGCGGCAGCGCCATATGGGCAGTCGATAGATCGATGCTGAACGGCACATGGTCCGCCACCAATCGTTGAACAAGGTGCTTGTTGGCGTTGGTGCCGAGATGCACCCAGTCGGCCGCGGCGATGACCGCATAATGCGCGGGCGCCGGCATGTAGTTTTCGCCCACACCGAAGGATTCGTGCAGGAACTTCCGGTCGCCGGATTCATCGCGCAGCAAGGTGACGGCCGTATCGCCGCGACGCCGTTCGACATCGTCCGGGGATAGGCCGGCACCTTGCAGTTCGGCAAGCACCACGTCGCCTTCGGGATCGTTCCCGACGGCGCCGAAATAGCGCGCGGACCGGCCGTTGCGCCGCCATTGCGCCGCGACATTCAAGGCGTTGCCGCCCACCGTCATCAAGTTGTTGGTCAAATAGGCATCAAGGCAATTGTCCCCGACCGCGATAAGCTTCTTCGACGTCATGCCGGCACCGTTGCGCAATTGAGGTATGGCGCGATGGCGCCAAGGCAGCGTGTCCAGGCTTTTACCGGATCGAGCGCGTAGGAGCCGTTGCCGAACGGCTCGAAGGTGAACTTTCCGGCATAGCCCAGGCGCGCGAGCTCGCTGACATAGTGGCCGAGCGGCAGCGTACCATCCCCCCACACCAGATGCCCGCCTGGTGTGCCGTCGACCAGATGGACATGCGCCAGCCGCGAGCCGAACAGGTCGACATAGCCGGCCACGGTGTCGCCGGCCGTGGCCATGGCGACAGTGTCGAGCACGACATCGACGTTGCCGGCGCCCACCTCATCCAGCATTTGGCGCAGGCCTGCCGCATCATTGACGAGGTTGCTCTCGAACCGCTGCAACGGCTCGAGCAGGCAGCGCACCCCGTTTGCGGCGGCGCGCCGGGCGATCTCGCCGATCGAACCGACCGCGCGGTCCCATGCCGGTTGCCGGGGTTCGCTCTCGTAGCCCCGGCCGGGCGTCAGGAAGAGATAGCGGGCGCCAAGCGCCGCGCAGATGTCGGCTGCACGCCAAAACCGCTCGATGCTGTCCTGGCGCAGTGCGGCGTCGCCGGAGGCAATGTTGATTGGATACAACACCTGCTCAGGCGTAAAGCACCAGGCCGACCGCTCGTTGTCGGCGAGTACCCGGCGAACGGATTCGACACGTGCGTCCGTGGCGTGGAACAGGTCCAGATGCTGGGCAATCCCCCACAGCTCGATCTCGCGCAGGCCAAAGCCTCGGATCGTCCTGGCGACCTCATCGAAGGGGAAGTGCTGGAAGCTGAAATTGGCTCCGATCAGCTGATGAGCAGCGAGCTGCGGCATGAAGGCTCCTTTCGGGAATTGTTATTTGCCGATGCCTTCGGCCAAGCCACGGATGAAGTAGCGTTGTGCGGCAAAGAACACGATCACGATAGGCAGCGCCGAGATCGTCATGGCCGCGAACACCACGGCATAGTTGGTCCCGTGGGTTGCCATGATCGACGTCAGTCCGACCGGCAGCGTCTGCACATCCGAGCCGCTCGTGAAGATCATGGCGAAGAGATATTCGTTCCAGGCGAACAGGACGTGCAGGATGACGCAGGAGATGATTATCGGCCGGCACAGCGGCAAGGTGATGCGCCAGAAGATCTGACCCTCGCTGGCGCCATCCATCGTCGCCGCCTCGTCGATGTCTTCAGGCAGATCCAGCATGTAGGCGCGGATGAGGAAGGTGGTGAACGGCACCCGGAACGCCGTGTAGAGAATGATCAGCGCCCAGTAGGTGTTGTAGAGACCGAGCGCCTGCAACATCTTCACCAGTGGAATGATCGCCACGGTGGGGCTCAGCATCAAGCCGCCCAGAACGATGGCAATAACCAGCGGCTTTGCCGACATCTTGGTGCGGGTCAGGCCGAAGGCCGTCCAGGCGCTGATCAGGACGGTGCATATGGCCGAAGCGACGGTCACCAGCACCGAGACTGTCACGTAGCCACGCACGCCCTGGTTCCATGCCTGCATGTAATTGTTCCACGACCAACGGGTGGGCAGGGCGAAGGGATCGCCGAAGATCTGCGCATTGTCCTTGAAGCCGCTCAGCGCCATCCAGATCAGCGGATAGATGACGACGACACCAAGGCAGACCAGGAACGAATAGAGCAATGTCCTGGCGATGACCGACCACACATTCACGTTCCGGCTGCGACCGGCTGCGACCATCGCACTCATAGCTGCACCCGGCGGCGCTTGGTGTACCAGAGCTGTGCCGCACCTGTGAGCATGGTCAACATGAAGATGACGGCGGCGATCGCCGCGCCATAGCCGAAATTGTCCTCGATGAAGGCCTTCTGGTAGAGCCACGTGCCCAGCACCTGGCTGCTGTTGTTGGGCCCGCCTGCGGTCATCACCATAACCTCGTTGAACACCTGGAACGCGCCCGTGATGGTGACGATGATCATCAACCCCGTCATTTCCCGGGTGAGCGGAAAGGTGATGCTCCACAGGCGGCGAAGCGGACCCGCGCCGTCGATCGTTGCGGCATCGTAGAGGTCGCGCGGGATCTTCTGGATGGCAATGGCGAACAGCAGCGTCGAATAGCCAAAACCCTGCCATTGGCTCATGGCGATGATGGCATAGATGGCGGTGTGCTCATTGCCGAGCCAAGGCATGACGAGCTGGCTCAGTCCAACACGGCTGAGCGCGGCATCCAGCAAGCCGATCTGCGGCTGGTAGATGAAATAAAACAGCAGGCCGGTCACCGTGATCGAGATTGCCGACGGCACGAAATAGACGGCGCGCCACAGCCGGCGCCAGCTTTCGCTTTTCAGGTCCTCGATAATGGCCGCCAGCAGGAACGCGCCGAAGACCTGGAAGATGACGGAGATGAGAGCGTAGAGGCAGTTGTTCCACAGCGCCAGCAGCACGACCGGGTCATGCAGCAGCCGGTCGTAGTTGGCGAGGCCGACATTGGTGACCTCGCCGGTGTAGATGTCCTGGTCGGTGGTGCTGACGATGAAATTGTCGACGATCGGATAATAGACGAACCAGCCGATGAGGATGAGCGCGATCGCCGCCCATCGCAACGACAACAGGTTGGCGAAGCAGGCCCGCCGGCTCTTTGGCCGTTGCGGCCTGGCGACGCCGATGTCGGCGCCGCTGTCCACTGTGTCCGAGGCCCTTGCCATGCTCGCCTGCTTTATTTGGCCGCGGATGCGGCTTTGCGCACCTCGTCCATCACTTGCTCGGGCGTCATCGAGCCGCCCGCCAGCGCCTGCAGGCTGGACAGCCAGACGGCGGCGACGCGCGGTGGGTTGGCCGTATCCAGCCAGGGCATGAGGTATGAGGCGGCGTTGATATCCTTGAGGCCATCGACCACAGCCGCGCTCATGTTCGATTCCGAGGCGCCGCCGATGGTGGCGCTCGGCTGGCCATAGGGTGGCGCAGACAGCACCTGCGCATTTTCCTTCGAAGTCACGAACTTCATGAAATCGATCGCCAGCGGGATGTTCTTCGATGCCGCATTGATCATGTAGCCCTCCGGCGCGCCCTCGATCGACCTGGCGTCACCCTTGGCGCCGGCGGGCACCGGCAGCCGGAAGAATCCGAAATCGGCGGGCTTTAACGCCGACTCCGGCGTGGCGGCCTGATCGAACTCGATGATCTCCTGGTAGTACATGGCCGACTGCGCGTTGGTGAAGGCCTGGAGAGCCGAGGCATAGGATGTGCCGTTGACGCCGGCGCCATCGGTGCAGCGCTCGACAAGCTGGCTGAACTGCTTGAGTGCTGCGATATAGCCTGGGTCGGTGTATTGGGCGGTGGCCGGATCGAAGTCGCGTTCCAGCGTTGCCTGCGGCACGTTGTAGGCGAGCAGCTGGCCTGCAAAGTGGATTGCCGGCCAGGCCTCCTTGTTGCCGAAGGAGATCGGTGTCACGCCGGATTTGCGGATGGCGTCGCAGCTGGTCAGCAATTCCTCGAAAGTGCCGGGTGCCTTGAGGCTGAGCTTGGCGAAGATCTGCTTGTTGTAGCCCATGAACTTGGCATCCTGGTAAAGCGGAATGCCATAGAACTTGCCGTTGTATTGGAACGCCTTGACGGCGGCTGGAGACAGCGACTTGCCCCACTCGGTATCGGCAGCAATGACGGGCGTGAGATCAACGGCGCGATTGCCGCGCACGAAATTGCCACCCCAGCTGCCTGTCCAGGAGAAATAGATATCGGGCAGCGAGTTGGAAGCGACCAGCGTCTTGGTCTTGCCCTTCACGCTGTCGTCGCTCTCCTGGATAAGTTCGACCTTCACATCCGGATGGAGCTTCTCATAGGCCTGTGCCAGGTTGACGAAATAGGGCGACAGCTGTTGCAGCCCGAACTTCGTCAGGACCGAAAGCGTGCCGGTGTATTCCACCTTGGCGTTTGGGTCGGCCGTGACAGCCGGCGAAGCGGCGGAACTGCCGCTTATCGACAGCCCCAATGATGATACCGCGGCCACCGTGACCGCCACGACTTGCAGCGAACGTTTCATGGATAGCTCCTTCAGAGGTAAGAGGGGATCAATATTCCACGCGTTTGTAGTAGCGACGGGTGGTCAGCGGGTGGTTGCGCAGCACCTCAAGATGGGCGCTCAGCCGCTCGAGCAAGGTGGCGAGCAGAACCGGCGAGATCATGCCGCGGACCTTTGCGGAGATGCCCGGCAACTTGACCGAGGCCGCGTCCAGCGTGCGAACGCGGTCCGTGTAGCGCCTGGCGAAGTTCTCGACCCGGTCGGCCAGGGGCCGAAGGGCATCTTCGCCCTTGAACACGAAAACGCTGACGCCCGGCTCGACCAACTCGAGCGTACCGTGGAAGAAGTCGGCGGCGTGCACCGGGCGGGTGCGAATCCACTGCATCTCTTCGAGGATGCACATGCCGTAATAGTGTGCCTCCGGCCACACCGAGCCGGCGCCGGTGAAGATGTGATAGGTATCGTCCTTGATTGTCTGGGCCAGTTCGGCCGCCCTGTCCTCAAAGGCAGCCTTGGCGTCGGCAAGCAGATCCGGCAGCAGTTTGAGTTCGGCGACAGTGCCATCAAAATCATCATATTCGCCGCGCTCTTCCAGCAGGGCCAGGACGATCAGCAGCGTCTGCAGGTAGAAGGATTCCGACGAGGTGTCGTCTTCGGCGAAGTTCGTGAAATTGTGGTCAGCCTCCCGTGCGATTGGCGTATCCGAATGGCCGGTGAGCGAAATCGTGCGCACACCACGTTTTTTCAGAAAGGCCATGAGCTCGACGCCTTCCTTGGTCGTGCCCGACAAGGACGGGATGACCACCACGGCCTTGCTGTCGAGACCGGCGGGCGGATCGATCACGACCTGCGCCGGATAGGCACCGCTCACCGGGAAGGTGGAACAGCGCTGCGCCAACTCGATCGCGGGCGAGGTTAGAAGCTGCACGCCGCCGGTGCCCATGAAAAACAGCCGCTCGACGCCATCTGCCAGCAGTGTGCGCATCAGTGAGCGAACCTCACCTGCGACGGCGACGGCCCCGCTTTGGATCTTCACGAAGCGGTCCCTATCGAAGTTCAGCATGACGTTTTCCTTGTATTTCGCGTGTGACAGGCCTCTAGCCCGCCTTAGGCGTCGGTGGGCCGTCTAGCTCGTTTTCCGATGTGAGATCGATCTCACAAGCAATAATGGGCACGCAATTTCGCCAAGGCAAGTCCTTTAGACGAAATTCTCCGAAATCGAGGGGTTTGCTCTTTAGCGCACAGCGCGCCGGGCAACCGATCCGCGTACGATCAAGCGGGTCTGAAATCGGGTACGGCGCGGTGCAACCTTTTTGCCGGCAAGCCGCTCCAGCAGGTATCTGGCGGCGAGCGGTCCGATCTCGGAGATGGGTTGCGCCACGACCGTTATCTGCGGATCGGTGAACGTGGCGAGGTTGAAGTCATCGAAGCCAACCACCGACACATCATGCGGAATCGAGAGCCCCATTGAACGCAGGCCAAGAAGCGCGCCTTGCGTCATGAGGCTGTCCACCGTGAACAGTGCGGTCGGGCGATTGCGCCGGCTGAACAGGCGGATCGTGGCTTCGATGGCGTGCTCGACGGTCGAGCGCGATACGCCGATGAGCGCTTCATCGACTGCGATCCCATGCGAGTGGAGCGAGTTTTGGTAGCCAGCCAAGCGTTCCTGTGCCGTAAAGATGCGTGACTCGTCGCGCAAAAGACCGATCCGGTGGTGACCGTTGCCAACCAGATAGTCCACTGCCTCGCGTGCCCCGCCCTCGTTGTCGACGACGACGCTGTCGCATTGCAGGTCCTTTACCACGCGGTCGATGAGCACGATCGGTGCGCCTTCGCGGGCCAGTTGCACGATATGGTGGCTGTCGGTTGCAGACGTTGGGGCAAGGATGAAGCCGCGAATGCTGAGCGAGCGAAGGCTCTCAAGCAGTTCTTTCTCCTGTTCTACATTCTCCTCGCTGCTGGCAATCAGAAGATTGTGGCGGTGCTTGCGCAGTTCCACCTCTATGTCGTGCGCGATTCGGGCGAAGAACGGATTCTGGATATCGCCGGGCACGAAGCCTATGATCGGCAATTGTCCGCTGCGCAGCGCCTGCGCGACGAGGTTGGCCCGATAGCCCAGCCTTTCGGCTGCCTCAACCACGCGGAGCGCCGTCTCGTCGCCAACGTAACCATAGCTGTTGAGCGCCCGGGCGGCCGTGGCGCGCGACACCTTAGCCGCTGCGGCAACGTCCTTTAGTGTGATTCCTTTCTGGGCCACAGGTAACCGTCCTTCTTGGATCTGAACATTGCGTCAGATCATCCTCGGCTCGTCTTGCCGGCATCGTTGTGCGGCATATCGGACGATTCTCAAACTGCGAACATAGCTTTCGCAACTCCTTGCCACCTAATCGAGATACGCGCGCTGTTTGGCTATCTGGAAATTTGATCCACGAATGCACCTACATGTTGTGCAGTCAGTTCATTGCCTTGCACTGCCAGCATACGGCAATGAGTTCACGCCATGGTCCAGGCGGCCTCCCTGGCATCGATCATAACACCGATGGAGACGACTAGCCTTGCCGCCAAACTCGTCCAGCGATTGGAGGCGAGCTTTCAAAAAGGTCGAGCCAGACGCTCAAGGCCCGCTGCACGGAGAGCCATAGGCTGGGAGACTCTGAGCAAATCGGGAATCTGAGTCGCTTGCTCTGAACCGTCGGCATCATGCTGCTAACCGGTTTTGATCCTCCGGGGCTCCGCATTGGCAATAGCGACGAAAGTGCTGTCGAGCAGACCCTTGTCGCGGAAGGAACTTGCCAAGCAAGGGCACCTCGGCCAAGTACGCAAACAACGCCCGGAGACGAGGCGCATCCGGCAGCACCCTTTTGGGGCCAGATAGAGACTCAGAAACCCAAAGCTTTCATCTTCCCGCTATTGAAACGGAGGACTCGATCGTGACGCGTGCGCCCGACCATCGCCAACGGTGGGCTCCAAACTGATCGAAACTTCTCGTCGACCTTTGCAAGGTGATTGATCATCGGGGAGACCAAAGCCGAAACACTGGGGTTGGTGTCTCCAGTGACGCTGAACGAAGCTTCAGGGAAAATCCCAAATCTGCCGATTTCCCTGGCGCTGTCATTGCAACGATCGAGACAATCAGGGAGACCGGACCGGAGGCACGAGACGCCGCGTCCTTCCGTGGGGTCGCTCCTCCAAACCGTTTGACGCAATTTAGAGATGTTGCCTTGACCCCGCACTAGCGTCTACTGCATCTCCCAGCGGGAGCGTCACCAATGGCGAGAAAGTCTGTCCGACGCAAGTCAACGATTTATGATATCGCGGTGGCGGCAAAGTCGTCCCCGACCGCCGTCAGTCTCGTCCTCAATGGCTCGTGGCAACAGCACCGGATCAAGGCGGAAACCGCAGCGACCATCCTCGATTGGGCTGAGCGGCTTGGCTATGCTGTCAACCTCAAGGCACGAGGATTGCGGCTTTCCCGATCCGGACTCGCTGGAATGATCTTGCCACATTACCGCAATCGCTTCTTCGCCGGATTGGCCGAAGCCTTTGAAGCGGAATCCCGCGTCCACCGCTTGTGCCCGATCGTCGTCAGCACCCATCGCAATCCTGATAACGAGTTGAGTGTGACGGAAACCCTGCTGGCTCAGCAGGTGGAATTTCTCTTCCTTGCGGGCGTTCGTGACCCCGATCCGCTGAATGATCTGTGCCGGGCAGCGGGCGTCCGGTGCATCAACATCGATCTGCCAGGCCGCCGGGCTCCCTCAGTTGTTTCTGACAACTACGGGGGCGCCAAGGCGCTCACAGAGATCATTGTTCAGAAATTGAAAGAACGAGGGGGCTCCACCGAAGATCTCTTCTTCTTTGGCGGGGTCAGCGATGATGACGCAACACGTAGCCGTTTGCTGGGTTTTCACGATGCGCTGGCAGCGCATGGGATTGTTACGGGCCCGGGCACGATTGACTGCTGCGGATACGCACCGACCAACGCTGCTCGGTCTCTCGCTGCACGATACGCTCAGCTTGGGCATCTGCCCTCAGGTATGTTCGTCAACGGCGTGACCGCTCTTGAAGGAACATTGCGGTTCACTTCGACGCTAGCCTCAAGTGAGCTTGGACGGGTTGTTGTCGGAAGCTTCGACTGGGATCCATTCGCGGCGCATTTGCCCTTCGATGTGACCATGGTCCGACAGAATGTCGAGGTGATGATTGCTGAAGGATTTTCGCTTCTCGAGAATTATTCGATAGACCACTTTCCGCTGGTGACCGTACCGACCAGCTTTGGGCGAACCGGAGAGCATGACGGCGCCCAAGAAGATTGGGATTCGGCATCCAAATCGAGCATCGACCACTAGCAATTCTTTGTCACGAGACATCGTTGCAGAAGTTCAACTCCGTTCATCAGCACCTCGGATCTGGGTAGCACCGCCTCCACCCAAGGCTCGCGGGCGATCGCATGTCGTTCTACGGGTGCAGCCTGAGTGCGAAGGGCGGATCGTTTAGATCAATCGAGAAATGTTTTTAGACGCTGGTGGCGTGACCGCCTTGCTAAATCTATTTAGCACCTTGACCGGCCGGCATTCAAAGTCTTTTATGGCGCGTTCTGGGAGGAATGCGGCGCCGAGTGCGTCAATGCCGTCGGGCACAAAGGGGTGGGCCAAACAAAGCCGACATGGGCAATAGGCAACTGAAAAACTCGTCAATCAGGGAGGAATTAAATGTTAGCAAAAACTATACTCGCGGCAGCGTTCGGCGCAGCCCTTTCGGTCGCCACAATGAATGCTGCGCCGGCAAAGGACGTCAAGGTTGGAGTTGTCGTGAAGATCGGCGGCATTCCCTGGTTCAATGCCATGGAAACGGGAATAAAGGAAAAGTCGAAAGAGCTTGGCGACGACGGCTTCATGGTCGGGCCGACCAGCGCCGACCCGGCACTTCAGGTCCGCGCGATCGAAGACCTGATAGCTCAGGGCGTCAGCGTAATTGGCGTCGTGCCGAATGATGCAAACGTTCTCGAGCCGGTTCTAAAAAAGGCGCGCGACACGGGCATCAAGGTCATAACCCATGAATCGCCAGACCAGGTGAACGCTGATTGGGACTTCGAAATGGTCTCGGCCGTTGGTTTCGGTGAGGCCCATGCCAAGCTATTTGCCGAGAAAATGGGCGGCAAAGGCAAGTACGTTGTGTACGTAGGTTCTCTTACTGTGCCCGCACACAATGCCTGGGCCGATGCTGCAATCGCCTACCTGAAGAAGAACTTTCCCGACATGCAGATGGTTGGCGACAGATATGGCGTCGCCGAGAGCGCCGATGACAGCCGAAAGACGGCTCTGGATGTGCTTGCCGCCAATCCTGACCTCGGCGGCTTCCTGACGTTCGGCAGTCAGGGACCGATCGGCGCCGGACGCGCGATCGAGGAGCAGAAGCTTGGTGACAAGGTGGTTCTTGTCGGTTCATTCTCGCCTAGCCAAGGCAGCGCAATGCTCAAATCCGGCATTATTGACGGCGGCTATATGTGGAATCCTCTGGAAGCGGGCAAAGTATTCGTAACGATGGCTGATTTTCTGGCGGGCGGCGGTGAAATTACCGACGGCATGACGATCGAAGGTCTGGGTGTCGTTCACCCTGACTTCAAAACCGGCACCATCATCGTGGACGCTGTGCAGCCTATCACGGTCGAAACGGTCGATGGTCTTGCAGCCCTAGGGCTTTAGATGGCGGACCATGGCTGGCGTGCCGGGGTGGCAAATCAATCCCGGCACGCCCCATCCTAGTCATTTCAGAAGGGCCCGCCGTGAACCTCGTCGCGTCTACGACGCAGGACCTCCCATCGGTTCTGTCGTTTAGCAACATAAGCGTCACATTTGGTGGCGTTAGAGCCCTCCAGGATGTCGCCTTCGAGGTTCTCCCGGGTGAAGTGCAATGCATCGCCGGTGAGAACGGCAGCGGCAAGAGCACCCTGATCAAGGTAATCACCGGCGTTTGTCAGCCGCTAGCCGGCGCAAACATGTCGATCGCCGGAAAGTCTGTCGACATCATGTCGCCGGCTGCGGCGCGCAGCGCCGGGGTGGAAGTCATCTGGCAGGACCTCGCACTGTTTCCTGAAATGACAGTCGCGGAAAATATCGGGATCAGAACTGTCCTCGGCAACATGCCTCGGCTCGTCGATCATTCGCGCATTCGCGAGGTGGCGCGAGGGCTGTTGGCGCGGCTTGGCGCCGACCTCGATGTCGACGCGCCTCTGCGTAGCTTTGCAATCGCCCAACGTCAGATCGTCGCCATCGCCCGGGCGCTCGCCGGCGATGCGAAGGTTATTTTCATGGACGAGCCCACATCGTCGCTTACTCAATCGGAAACAGACCGGTTGCTCGCGATCGTTCGAACACTCTCGAATGAAGGCATGGCCATCGTCTTCGTCAGCCATCGCCTTGCGGAAGTTCTGGAGATCTCAAGTCGCGTCACCGTTCTGCGCGACGGTAAGGTCGTTGGGGTGTTCCCGACCGCCGGAATGACCCAATCACGCCTCACCGAACTGATGACCGGCAAGACGTTCGACCAAACCGTGAGCACGAGAAACCTTAGTGGATCACCCGTCGTGTTGAAGATCGATCGATTGACCCGCGCAGGCGACTATGACGACGTTTCGCTGACAATACGGCGAGGTGAAACGCTTGGCCTGACCGGGCTACTCGGCGCCGGTCGCACAGAACTCGCGCTTTCTATTTTCGGCATGCTGCGCCCAGACCGCGGCAGCATCGCACTCAACGGGACGGTTCTTCATCTGAACTCCAACCGCGACGCAATCCGCGCGGGTATTGGATATCTCTCCGAAGACCGCTTGTCCCTTGGTCTCATACAAGCTCAGTCCATCGCCGACAACGCCGTTATCCCGGTGCTCGACAAGATCCTTGATCGGGGGCTGATCTCCTCGGAGAAGAAGGACGCGCTCGTCAATCATTGGATCGAGGAATTGGCGATAAAAGTCGGGCGGCAGACCGATGCGATTTCCACGCTCTCGGGCGGCAACCAGCAAAGGGTGGCCATCGCCAAATGGCTGGCGGTCGGCCTGAAACTGATCATTCTTGATTCGCCAACCGTGGGGGTGGACGTTGGCGCGCGGGCCGGCATCTTCGAGATTGTCGCCAAGCTCGCTGCCGAAGGCCTGGCGATTCTGCTGATATCCGATGAAGCGCCGGAGGTCTATTTCAACGCCGATCGTATCCTTCATATGGCTGCGGGCAAGATAGTCGCCGAATACGATCCGCACGCCATCCCGCTCGGCGACCTGGAAGCTGCCGTCTATGCGTAACCGCGGCAAGCTCTTCCGGGCTCATCCCACCGAGACATGGCTCGTTGTGGTTCTTCTCATCATGAGCGCAGGTCTCTCCGTTGCGAGCGACAAATTCTTCACCATTGCCAATCTCTTCAATCTGCTCAACACAAGCTCGACAAATCTGATCTTCGCGGTTGGGCTGCTGGTGGTGTTGATCGCTGGGGGCATCGACATCTCCTTCGCTGTGGCCGCGTCAGTGGTTCAATACGTTGTGGCGCTGGCTCTAGCCCAAATGGGAGGTGGTGATTGGTTCATCGGCCTCACCTTGGCGGCAATTGTCGGGATCGCCCTGGGTGCGGTGAACGCCGGCCTCATCTACTATTTCCAGATCATTTCAATCGTTGTCACCATCGCCACCTTCAATATTTTTTTCGGCCTTCTGATGTTCTTCACGCACGGTGTATCGATCTACAATCTGCCTGCATGGTGGACGCATCGCACTGTGCTTTTCGAGTTCCAACAGGCGAATGGCAATTGGGCCGAGCTAACACTGCCGGTTGCGATCATGGCGGTCTGCGTCGCCGCCACCTGGGGGCTTATCCGGTATACCACCACGGGACGGCAGCTATACGCTTTTGGCGATAACCCGGAGGGCGCCCGTCGCCTCGGTATCAACATCGCGGCGATGCACTTCATTGCCTTCGGCTGGCTTGGTTTGATGGCCGGGATCGCGGGACTTGTGCAGGTGCACTATTCCCAGGAAATCGTGCCCAACGCATTGGTGGGGCGCGAGCTGGACGTGCTGGCAGCTGTTGTCCTTGGCGGTGCCAGGCTGGGTGGCGGGCGCGGCACCGTGCTCGGTTGCATCCTTGGCGTGTTTCTTGTGTCGGTGACGCAAAACGGGCTGAACCTCCTCGGCATCTCTCCCTATGCTTTCAAGATGATCGTCGGGGCGATCATCTTGATTGCCATCACGCTGTCCAACGCGCCGCTCGGGCATATCCTCGCGGGCTTGCGGCAGAGGATGGGTACATGACGCAGCGCGTGCTCGAAACTGGAGCGCTACGGCACGGATTCTTGCGCCGTCTTGCCGGCACGTTGGGCGCCGAGAATATCGGACTTTTGCTGGCATTGATTTTGGTGATTGCATTCTTCGGATCTCTCTCGCCGCGATTCCTGTCCAAAGCTACCTTTGAATCGGTGGCCTTCCAGTTGCCTGAACTTGGACTGCTTACGCTCGCGATGTTGATGCCGATCATCTCGGGCGGCATCAATCTCGCCGTGACGTTCACGGCCAATCTCTGTGGCCTCACGCTCGCCTGGGTTCTTCAGGCCAACGGAGGACCGGACGCAAGCATCTATGCCTTTCTACTCGGTTCCGTTCTTGCGGTCGGCGTTGGCACGGCAAGCGGCTTGGTCATGGGCCCGGTGATAGCCTATACCGGCGCGCACCCCATCCTCGTTTCGCTCTCGGTGATGATTTTCCTGCGCGGCCTTGGCGAGTTTCTGACCCGCGGCGCCGATATTTCGGGCTTTCCCGAATTCATCCAGCCCCTGGGCCACGGCAGCATCGTCGGCATTCCTGTCCCGCTGCTGATACTGCTCGGCGCAGTCATCGTCTGGCATGTTTTGATGACCCGAACCAGGCTTGGCTTTTCAAACTATATGGTCGGCTCCAACATCGAGGCGACGCGCTATTCCGGCATCTCGACGCGACGCGTGATCATTCTGATCTACGCGCTGTCTGGCGCCATGTGTGCGTTGGCCGGCATTATCATGATGGCACGATTCAATTCCGTCCGTGTCGGCCATGGCGAGTCCTATGTGCTGATTACGGTGCTTGCCTGCTTTTTGGGCGGGGTGAATCCGTTTGGCGGCTTCGGCAAGGTCGTTTCGGTCTTCCTAGCCCTCATCGTTTTGCAGTTGCTTTCTTCGGGACTGAATCTCTTGGGCGCCAGCCAGCACCTGGCCACAGCCATTTGGGGCATCATGCTGATCGGCGTCATGATCTTGCGGTGGGCTGCCGGGCAGCTCAATTTCATGAGGATAACACGATGAAGGGTTTTGGCGTTCATACGAGCATGTGGACGAGTGGTTGGTCCGTAGAGGGCGCCGAGCACACTGTAGCGGCGGTGAAAAAATACGATCTCGATTTCATTGAAATTTCGCTGGCCGATCCATTTTCTTGCGATGCCGATCACACCCGCAAGCTGCTGGCGGCAAATGGCATGCAGGCGGTGTGCTCGCTAGGGTTGCCCGAATATGCGTGGGCATCGCGCCACCCACAGGAGGCGATTGACTTTCTTAAGGTGGCTATCGACAAGACGGCCGACATCGGAGCCCAGGCGCTATGCGGCGTAATCTATGGCGGCATCGGCGAGCGTACTGGCGTGCCACCTACGCAGGACGAACTTGATAACATTGCAAAAGTGATGACGTCCGCCGCCGCGCAAGCCAAGTCTCGCGGCATCGAACTCGGTGTTGAAGCCGTGAACCGCTACGAGAACCACATCATCAACACCGCGGCTCAGGCGGTGGCACTAATCGAGAGAGTCGGCGCCGACAATATGTTCGTGCACCTTGATACCTATCACATGAACATAGAGGAGAAAGGTATGGGCAACGGTATTATCGTCGCCCGCGATTACCTCAAATATATCCACCTCTCCGAGTCTGATCGCGGCACCCCAGGCGAGGGCAATTGCAATTGGGATGAGACGTTCGCAACGCTGGCCGCGATCGGCTTCAAGGGCGGGCTCGCGATGGAGAGCTTCATCAACATGGATCCGCGTCTGGCGTTTGGCCTCAGCGTGTGGCGTCCGGTGGCCGAGAGTGAAGCGGTTGTAATGGGCAACGGTCTGCCGTTCTTGCGCAACAAGGCACGGCAGTACGGGCTGATCGCATAAGTTACATCGCCATGCGAGATCGAAACTCGGCACATCATGAGCCGACTGCATCGACATTGCGGCGACTGCCTTCGAAGCAGGAGCCGCTTGAGAGGCAATATTGCGGCGTTTTAGATCCCGGCCTTCGGCTGCCCCCCGGGCGCAAGCAGCCAACCGGTCGGCGATCGCAACTGCCGTGAACAATCTATTTCACCGGCTCGGGCATCACAGCCTACCTTCGGCGGTTGCGAGCCGGCCCCGCATCAATTCGCGGCGCTTTCGAAACTCTGTGTATTCCTGGTCGGCCAGTACCCCGATCAGGATCACCGATCCACTCACGGCAAAGTTGAGTGAGGAGGGAATGCCTAGAAGATTGACAAGGTTCTGAAGCACCTGCAGCAAGATCGTTCCAAGCACCACACCAATGATTGAGCCTTCCCCGCCCCGCAACGAGAACCCTCCAAGGACGGCGGCGGCGATCGCGTAGAGCTCGTAGAAATTGCCGTGCGAGCTTGGCAGGATCGAGCGTGTGTACATTGCGAGAAAGATGGATGACAGCGCCGTCAGCCGGCGCAGATCACATAGGCGCAGATGATAACCCGGCCGGTACGGATTCCCGAAAACCGCGCGGCCTCTTCATTTTTGCCGACGGCGTAGAGGTATAGTCCGAAGGCGGTACGGTGCAGAACGACCAACATCACCGCCGCCAGGACAAGCAGGAAGACAAAAGAATGAGGAATGGGAATGGAGGTAGGCATTGTTGGTAAGAACCGAAACCAGATCGGTGCGACCGGTGGTGAGATATTCCAGATCCTCGAAGCGGGTTTCGTAGGGAAAGCCTGCCGTCGCATCTTGGTGTTGCCCTGCTGCTCGCCGGCATGAAGATCGCCCGCACCATCCTGCGTCAGCCGGCCCTGCAGGCGGTGATCGCCGAGGAGCTGTCGCTGGGCGGGGCCGCCGACCTTTCCGATCAGTCCATAACAGACCACATCCTCGAACACGCCAAAACGGTCTATCACCCCTGCGGCACCTGCCGGATGGGCAGCGATGACCAGGCGGTGGTCGACCCGCAATTGCGCGTGCGCGGCGTGCCGCGCCTACGCATCTGCGACGCCTCGATCATGCCGCGTCTCATCAGCGGCAAAACCAACGCGCCGGTGATCATGATCGCCGACCGCTGCGCCGATTTCATCCTCGGCAGCGCTTAGCGAAAAACGGGCAGCCGAGAGAAATCCAGGCTGTTTTGAGACGGTGTATCTGTCCAGCGCATGCAGCGACTTGTCGCGACCGAAACCGGACAGCTTGACTCCGCCGGGCGGCACGGTGATGTCGGCGCCGCCATACATTGCATAGGTCCTATCAAATCGAGACTGGGACAGCGATGCCAACGCGCTGCTGTTGGCCGCCAGAAAGCTGGTGCGGATACGCCTGGAGAAATTCAGGCGATGCAGGCAGCTTCACCAGACGCAGCAGTTCCAGCAGCATCCATGACGGCGCCGAAGTCGCGCCCGGCTTCCAGATCATCGCTGCGCCGGCCACACGCCCGGCCACTCGGTCTACCTCGCAAACTACGGCAAGGAACAGCGCATGATTTCGGCCGACACGATGTATGTGCCAGCGCTGCTGGCGCCGCATCCGGAGTGGCAAGGCAGCTACGACCAGGACGGGCCGATGGCGATCACCACGCGGCACAAGCTGATCGATCGCGTGATTGCCGACAACATCCGGATCTCGGGCGGGGGCTCTCAGAGAGGTTCCTGCTATTGCTGCTGCAGGCCGGTGATCATGGCAATGATCTCGTTCTTATCGGTCTTCGCGGTCTCGCGAATTCCAATCTGCTTGCCACGCCTGAGAACACAGATGCGGTCGGAGAGCTTGAAGACCTGGTCGAGGCTGTGGCTGATGATCAGGATGCCGACATTGCGCTGCTTCAGCGACTGGACGATAGCCTCCACCCGGGCGGTTTCGGCAACGCCCAGCGCCGCCGTCGGCTCATCCAGCAGGATCAGCTTGCTTGCCCAATGCGTGGCGCGCGCGATCGCAACGCCCTGGCGCTGGCCGCCGGAGAGATCGCGGATAGTGGCGTGGGCGGAGGGGATGCGCACGTCCAGTTCCTTCACCAGTTTCTCGGTCTCGTCGATCATGCGGCGGCGGTCGAGCAAACCGAGGCGGTTCAGCGGCTCGCGGCCGAGGAACATGTTCATGTAGACCGTCTGCTGGTCGGCCAGCGCCAGGTCCTGGTAGACGACCTCGATGCCGTGCGCGCGCCCCATGGTGGCATTCGACATCGTCACCGGTTTTCCTTCGATGACGATGGTGCCGGACGAGGGCGGGTGGACCCCCGAGACGATCTTGACCAGCGTCGACTTTCCGGCGCCGTTGTCGCCGACGAGTGCAACGATCTCGCCCGGGAAAACCTCGAGCGAAAAACTCTCGATCGCGGTGATGCCGCCGAAATTCTTGCGAATGTCGTGCAGCTGAAGGATGGGCGCGCTCACCGTCATGTGTTTCTCCTAGACTGGCCAGGCATAGGGTTCACCGAAGCCGTTCTCGATGGTTTCCACTTTCGGATTGTCCGTCGAAATGCCCGACACGCCGACAATATGGGCGCGGGTGACGAAGGCCTGGCCACGGAAGCCGAACACGGCGCTGTCGCCAGGCTTCGGCGCGTTCGCGCCGGCGGCATCGATCATGGCGTAATAGTCGATCGCCGAGGGCGGCGGCACCTCGACGCTGCGCAGTGCCGAGCCTGCCGTTGTCGGTTCAGCCGAGACGATCGCCTTGACGTCGTAGTCGGGGAAGATCGGATCGATGTAGAAGCCGCCGCCAAGGCAATAGGCCTTGCCGCCGGAGAGATGCGAGACCTCGGCGAGATAGAGCACCGCCGGCAGCTCCGGCAAATCTTCCATGACATGCAGCGCGGTGGTGCCATGTAGTCCATTGCCGGGCTCGCACTGCGTCGCGCCGGCCTCGGCGAGTGCCGCCAGCATAACGCTCGACGTGGTGCCCGGCGCGTTGATCTCAATGTCCTTGCGGCCTGCCTTAGCCAGCGCTTCCGCAGCTTTCGCGAGCGTCGCCAGATTGGGGGTCGGCAGCACTTTTCGCGAAGCATGGTCGAACAGCAGAGCAGGGAAAGTGGTGATGCCGGCGAAACGGCCGCCTTCGACGGCATCCAGCCGGTCGGCGACATCGATAATGTCGGCGGCATTGAAACCGCCTTCATGGCCGCGATAGAAGATATCGCCTTCGGCGGCGATGCGGGCCAGCAGATGCTGCACATAGCCGGCCGCCTTGGCGCCTGTTGCCGCTTCCCCAGCCTTGGTATCATTGAACACGGTCCAGTAGTCCGGCTTGAAGGTTTTCGCCGCAGCCGCCGCTTCGAATTTTGCGACCTGCTGGAGATGGCCGAGATGGCCAAGCTTCATGCCTGCCTTGTGGGTGGCGCGGGCGCAAGCCATGTCGACGGCGACCGCGCGGTCAATGCCGCCGCGCATCACAGCCCGGCAGAACGACGAGGAGCGGCCGACCTGCTTGGTCATGGCGAAGATCTTCAGGCCGTTGCGGTTGGCCTCGCTCTTGAGAACCCGCGCATTGGCCTCAACCGTGTCGAGATCGAGCACATAAGCATTGGCCGGCAGCTTACCTTGCTGGTGCAACCGGATAGCTGATTCGATGAAGGCGGGGTTGCGGCGGCGCAAAATGTCGAGAAACATGGATGGCTTCCTTCAGCGGTTCTTTTCGCGCAGCGACACGGCGACTGCGGTCAGGATGATGAGGCCGCGCACGATCATCTGGTCGGAGACCGACAGGCCCATCAGGATCAGGCCGTTGTTGAGCATGCCCATCATCAACGAGCCGACCAGCGCGCCGACCACGGAGCCCTTGCCGCCATTGAGCAGCGTGCCGCCGACGATGACGGCGGCGATGACCGTCATCAGGTCGGTTTCGCCGAGAGTATATTTCGCCGCCTGCAGGCGACCGGCATAGAGCAAGCCGGCAAGACCGGCGAGCCCGCCGCTGATGGTCAGCACGGCGAGCCTGATCCTGGGCACGCTGATGCCCGATACGCTTGCGGCGCGGGCATTGTCGCCGGTCGCCAGCACATGCGCGCCGAAACGGGTTTCGCGGAACACCAGGTGGCCGATGGCCACGGCAATCACCGACCACCAGACGAGTGAGGGGACACCGAGCAGCGAGCCGGAACCGAAGAAGCCGGTGAACGCTTCGTTGGTCACCGAGATCGAGCGAAGGTCTGTCATCGAACGCGAAACGCCGGCGAACAGGCCGAGCGTCGCCAGCGTCACCAGGAAGGAGGGCAGCCTGACATACGCCACCAGCACGCCGTTGATGACGCCGATCAGCAGGCCGGCGCCGAGGCCGGCGACTATCCCTGCCGGCATGCCGTACGCGTTGATGGTGACGGCGGCTGCAAGGGCCGCCACCGCCACGATCGAGCCGATCGACAAATCTATTTCGCCGGCCGACATGACGAAGACCAGGCCGATGGCCATGATCGTCACCGGCGTCGTCTGCAACACGATGTTCGATAAGTTTCGGACGGTGAGGAAGCCGCTGTCCCTCAGCACAATGGCGAAGAACAGGAAGATCGCCAGGAAACCGAGGTAGACGACATATTGCTGCAGATTGAAGCGGCTGGCGAAGCTGCTACCGGCGCTGGTGTTGGCACTGGACATTTTATTCCTCCGGTGGTGAGCGCTTCGCCTCGAGCCTATTTCACCGCGTCCGCGATAGCCGCCGGTACGTCCCTGTTGAGGGACTTCTTCCAACCGTCCTTCACCGTGTCCTTGGTGACGGCGATGGAATCTACGGCATAGAATGGTTCGGCCTTCTTGCCGACCAGAGAACCTGCCGAGGCGCGCGCCAGCGTCACGCCAATGCTGTAGGCCTCGTCGGCGACGAGGGCCGCGATGTTGCCGCCCTTGACCATGTCGAGCGCGGCAGGCTCATTGAGGTCGAGCGTGACAATCTTGGTGTGCGTGTTGCCGGCACCGCGCAAGGCCGAAAGCACGCTCAGCGCCGGTTCGGCCCAGGTGACATAGATGCCGTCCAGGTCCGGATGCTGGGTGATCATCGCCTGGGCGATGTCTTCGCTGCGCGCCGGGTCGGCCATGCCGGCCTCGGCCTCGATCTTCATATCGGGATAGTCCTGCTCGATGGTCTTCTTGAAGGCCTGGTCGCGCTGGTTGGTGACGTAGAAGTCGGCATCGTGGAAGATGTAGCCGACCTTGCCTTTCTTGCCGAGCGCCTCGGCCATGGCGATGCCGGCCTTGTTGCCCATCTGAAAGAGATCGTCGGAGACGATGGTGACATAGTCCCTGCCCTGCTTGTAGCCGGCCGGGGAATTGTCGACGAAGCCGAGCTTGACGCCGGCCTGTCGTGCCGGATCGTAGACCGAAGCTGCAGTCGCCGGATCGACGGGAAGCGACAGGATGATCGACGGCTTTTTGGCCATCACCGTCTCGATATCGGCCTTCTGTCGCGCGGCGTCGAAACCGGCATCGGTCTGCGCCACCACCTCGATGCCGAGGCGCTTGAATTCGTCATGGGCGCCGGCATTGACGGCGTTGGTGTATTCGCTCATCTCGTGCCAGACGAGGGCGGCGGTGAACTTGCCGTCCTTGATCTGCTGCTCTTCGGCTGGCGTCAGCGTAAGACTGCTCGCCGGCACCGGCTTTTCACCATTCGGTCCTGTGGTGACGCCTTCGGCGGCGAAGGCGTGCATGGCTAGCAGGCTCGCCACCGTCGTTATGATTGCAGATGCTATGCGCATGTCCCGATTCCCCTTTTTGTTGTCGAAGAAAAGCTCCGGTGCGGCGGGCCGCGCCGGAGCGAGAGCCTTACTTGAACGCGTCGAGCACCGGCTGCGGCGCGTCGCGGTTGAGCGAGTCCTTCCAGCCCTGCGCGACATTCTCCTTGGTGACGGTCAGGGCCGGGGCGACGACGAAGGCTGGTGTCGGCTGGCCAAGCAGCGACTTCATGCCGGAAGCAGCCATGGCGCGGCCGAGTTCATAGGCCTTGTCGGCGACGAGGGCTGCGACATTGCCGCCCTTGACCATGTCGAGCGCGACCGGCTCGGCGAGGTCGAGCGTGACGATCTTGGTCCTGGCGTTGCCGGCGCCGCGTAGCGCCGACAGCACGCCGTCGGCCGGCTCGGCCCAGGTCACGTAGATGCCGTCGAGATCGGGATGTTGCAAAAGCATCGCGTTGGCCAGTTCCTCGGCGCGGGCCGGGTCGGATATGCCCTGTTCGGCGACGATCTTGATGTCGGGATAGACCTTCTCGATGGTGGTCTTGAAGGCTTGGTCGCGCTGGTTGGTGACGTAGTAGGCAGCGTCGTGGAAAATGTAGCCGACCTTGCCCTTGCCGCCGATCGCCTTGGCCATCGCGTCCGCAGCCTGCTTGCCCATCTGGAATAGATCGTCAGTCACGATCGAAGCGTAGTCGGTGCCCTGCTTGTAGTCCTTGGGCAAGTTGGACAGGAACACCAGCTTGGTGCCGTCCTTGACCGCCTGGCGGAAGGCTTCTGCCGAGGTGACCGGGTCGAGCGGCAGCGCCAAGATGACGTTGGGCTTGGCGGCCAACGCCGTCTCGATGTCGCTGCGCTGGCGGGCGGAGTCGAACTGGGCATCCGTTTTGACCGCAATGGTGATACCGGCGCGGGCGAATTCGTCGGTGGCGCCGGCGGTTACCGCATTGGTGAAATCGGACGAGGTGTGCCAGAGCAAGGCAGCCTTGTAGCCCTTGTCCTTGAGCGCGGCGATGTCGGCATCGCTTAGGATCACCTCGGCGCTCGGCGTGGCGCTCTCGCCCTGCGGGCCGACCGTCTGTGCGAAAGCTGGGTTGGCGGCAAGCATCAATCCGCCGGCAAAGGCGGCGGCGATCAGTGTCTTCATCGGCATGTCAGTTCTCCCATTTTGCTTCGTTGGTGGTTCAGTCGGCCACGCCGCAATAGCGGGCCATGAAGGCGGCGAAGCCGACTATGCCGGCGAAATATTCCTCGACATCCACGTGCTCCTCGAATGTGTGGCAATTCCTGATGTCGCCGGGCGCGCAATAGACGGCAGGAATACCGAGCTGATTGATGATGAAGGGGGACTCCGACCAGAACGGTGCGCCCTCGATGACGCCGCGTCCGCTCATTGCGCCAGCCATCGCGTCGGACAGCATGGCGACTTCTGCCCGCGTTTCGCCGATCTCGGCAGCGGTGCCGCCCAGCCTGTGGTCGCGGCCGGCGGGGTAGGCGAACTCTACCGAAATATCCGGATCGGCGATCGCGCCGCGCACGGCAGCCTCGATCTCGGCGGCGGCGGTGTCGAGGTCCTCGCCAGGCAACAGCTTGCGGATCAGCGAGAGCGTGCAGCGCTCGGGAACGGCAATGTAGCCGCCGCCGGCAAGCCCGGTGATAAGCAGGAAGCCGCGCCCGACCAGTTTGTGCTCGGCGCGCGCGGCGACCTCATCCGAATGCTTCCAAAGCGCCGTCATCGCGGCATGGCTTGCACGGAGCGCATCCTTGCCGAGTTCTGGCACACCGAAATAGGCGGATTTGCCGGTAATCGAGATATCGGTGATGAAGAAGCCGATCTGTGCCGCATAGACGGCCAGGCGGGTCGGCTCGACATAGACGCTGAAATCGGGTGCTGTGACCTCGCCGGTCTCGATGCGTCCGACGAAGTGCTTGATCCCGGCGGAAATGCCGGTGCCGGGCTGGCCGCTCTCCTCGTCGCCGACGAAGGCAAAGGCGACGTCGCCCTTGAGGCGAACGCCGGCCTTGTCGAGCAGCGCGAGTGCCGCCAGCGAAGCAATGATGCCGGCCTTGAGGTCGCCGGAGCCTCGGCCCCAGACAGCACCATCAATGATCGGGGCGGCGAACGGATCCTCACGCTCGGTGCCTGCCCAATGCTCGCGCCAGCCGTCGACATGGACGGTGTCGGTATGGCCGATGAACAGCAGGCGCTTTCCCTGGTCGGCCCCCTTGCGCTCGCCCCAGATGTTGGGCCGCCCAGGAAGGAATTCCGTCCTGGTCAGGCCGCTGAGGTCAAGGTCGCGCATCCTGGCTTCGAGGAAGTCGACGAAGTTGGCTTCGTTGCCGGTGATGCTCTCTCGGCCGATGGCGCCGCGAAACAGCGTTAGTGCGTCGTCACGGTCGAGCGCTGCCTGCAGGCGGGCGGTAATATTGCAAGTCATATCGCGGCCTCCTTCAGCGCGGCGGCCTGGGCAGGCGGCAGCGAAATCCGGCCATCAGGCGCGTCGACGCCGAACAGCGTGTTGTGCAATTGGCCAAGGCCGATTGCCGCCGCGCCGATGAGGGCTGCGCGTGCGCCGAGTTCGCTCGCCTCGACCCTGACCGGATAGGGGAAGCATAGCGGCAGAAGCGCCTGCACCCTGGACAGGATTTCGGGCCGCAACCCAATCGAGCCGCCGAGGATAAACTTTTCTGGATTGGCGATCGCTGCGATTGCCGCAACGCCTTGCGCCAGATGGCGGGCAGTTTCGTCGAGCACGGTGAGCGCGTCCTTGTCGCCAAGCGCGGCATTCTCGAATATTGCCGGCACCGAGACCTGCCTGCCGGTGAGGGCGTGGTAGCGATCGGTCATGGCGTGGGTGGCCACCGCGCGTTCGAATGCGCCGGTGCGCAGTGATTCCTCGGCGAAGGGATCGGCGCCGATCGGCATAAAACCGATCTCGCCGGCGGCGTGCCCAGCACCCCGCACCAGATGGCCGCCCAGCATCAGCCCGCTGCCGATGCCGGTGCCGAGCGCGATGTAGGCGAGATTGTCGATGCCCTGGCCTTGGCCGAGCCAGTTCTCGCCAAGCACCGCGAGATTGACGTCGTTCTCGATCATCACCGCGACGCCGAGCGCTTCTTCGAAGGCATCCAGCACATTCATTGTGTCGAAGCCGGCAATGTTCGGCGCCATTAGAATGCGGCCGGTGGCCGGGTCAGGAGCGCCAGGCGCGCCGATGACGGCCAGGCGTATCTTCTTGCGCGCGACGTGCTGTCTGGCCGCGGCATCGAAGGCCAGCGCTGCAATCTGATCGACGACGAACTGGCCGCCGCGCGGATCGGTCGGTGTGGCGGCTTCGGCAAAGATCTGGCAGGCAAGGTCGGTCAGCGCGACCCGCACCTTGGTACCGCCAAGGTCGACGGCGATGATATAGGCTGCGTCGTGGACCAGTTCGTAGGTGACGGCGGTGCGCCCGACATGGCCGCTGGTGCGGCCGGTTTCCTGGACCCAGCCCTCCTGCTCGAGCCCGCGCATGATTTCGGAGATGGTCTGCTTCGACAGGCCCGTCAGCTTGGCGATCGAGGCGCGCGAGATCGGCCCGCCCTGGACGATCGCTTCCATCACGGAGCGCTGTGAGAACTGACGGGATATGCGCGGCAGGTCAGTCACATCGAACCCCGGTTAATTCGTTCTGTGACCGAACTTATTATTCGGAACTGGACCTGTCAATGTATGTTCGCGAGCGGCGGTTTTTGCGTACGCGAACATTGATCCGGAGGCAGGATTCAGGCGCGTTGCTGCCGTTCGGCAGAAGATAAATGCGGTCAGGGAGTGGCTGGATCAGCTTCTTGAGTCAATTGGGCGAACAGCTTCGTAGCGCATTGACAAATAATGATCATGCTAGTCTCTGAGGGGCACTGTTTTCTACAGGAGATCAATACAGCGGATGGTTCGCCGGTCCACACCTCTCGTATTCTCTCGTATGGGTCTGTCGAACCATGGGACGATGAACGAGACTAACTATTGGCTTCGAGAATATCGGTGATGTACTGCGGGTCTGCCTCCCAGTGAATGGCTCAAATGGGGCCGGCAGCGGAACATCCGCTTACGGTTTGCAAACGTGGATAACTGCCATACCGCCTTAACTCGCAAAGACCCGTTTGACGCCAACTGGGCTGGCCCGAAGCCGACCTCTCCGTCCAGCATAGTCCGATCATATTCGGCGCAAGCTGCTCGCTTGAACCGTGGGATAGAATTCCGCCAATCTCGACCCGCCTATGCCTGGGGTGGCCCTGCTCACGATCACGAGCGTAGCGCCGTCTTCCGAATGGCCGGGTAGGGCTGGAGAAATCGCCGCCGAACCTTCTCGACCAGCCATTCTCCGGCTTTGGCAAAAAGCCGGTTCGAAGGCTTTCCCGCCATGTGGCGTTGCCTTTCGCAAAGACCGGTCACCCGACTTTGAATAGCACTTGCAGGCACGTGGTTGCCAGGCGCCCACCGAACTTGACAAGCAGTCTTGCAGGAACTGCGTCGAGCACTGAACGTTTGACCCAAGCGCGGGCATCTCCGCCTTGGCTAAGGACCATCAATGTTCACGTTCATGTTTGCCACCGGCATCGAGAACAGCACCCCCACCATTCGACAAGGCCGGGAGCGCGTCGACGAAATGGAAAAATGCCGCTTCTACGAACGATGGCGCACCGACTTCGAACTGGTCCAGGATCTCGGGGTGCATTTCCTCCGCTACGGACCTCCCATCCACAAAACGTGGCTGGGTGATGGACGTTATGATTGGGCATTCGCCGATGAGACCTTCGCGGACCTGAAGGAGAAAGACATTCTTCCGATCGTCGACCTTTGCCATTTTGGCGTGCCGGACTGGGTTGGCAACTTCCAGAACCCGGACTTTCCGACACTATTCGAGCACTACGCCAGGGATTTCGCGATGCGCTATCCGTGGATCCAGCTCTTCACCCCAATAAATGAGATGTTCATCTGCGCCACCTTTTCGGCTCGCTGGGGATGGTGGAACGAACAACTGAGCAGCGACACTGCTTTCGTCACCGCCCTCAAGCACATCGTGAAGGCGAACGTGCTTGCCATGCGGGCGATCCTCGAAGTGCGGCCGGACGCCATCTTCATACAGAGCGAATCCTCGGAATACTTCCACGCCGATTCTCCCGAGGCGGTCGGCAGAGCGGAACGGTTCAACAGCGAGCGTTTCCTGTCGCTTGATCTCAACTACGGTCATGACGTCGACGCGCACACCTATCGCTATCTTCTCGAAAACGGGATGACGGCCGAAGAATACAGTTTCTTCCTGGAGAGCCATCTGCGCAGGCATTGCGTGATGGGCACCGACTATTACCAGACCAACGAACATCGGGTTTGGGCAGACGGAACGACGTCCGGGTCCGGCGAGGTGTTTGGCTATGACGAGATCACGCGGCAGTACTTCAACCGCTACCGGCTTCCCGTAATGCATACGGAGACCAACATCAGCGAAGGCCCCAATGGAGACGAGGCCGTCTATTGGCTGTGGAAAGAGTGGGCCAACGTGCTGCGGATCCGCAACGATGGCATCCCCATCGTAGGCTTCACCTGGTACTCGCTGACGGATCAGGTGGACTGGGACAGTGCGCTTCGGGAGAACAACGAACGGATCAATCCGCTCGGCCTCTATGACCTCGACCGAAATCCGAGGGCGGTGGGGCGCGCTTTCAAGGGGCTGATCGCGAACTGGAACAAGCTGCTGGCCACACAAAGTGTCTGCCTTGCTTTGCCGGTCTTTCTTCCCTCACAGCAAGACGATGCCATTGTTCGCGCGCAACAGGATTATGCGCGCAGCCTGCTGAGCGTGGATCGGGTCGCTGAAGGCTGGACTGAACCACTTGCTGCTCCCCAGAAAGAGGTCGAACCCGATGCGCCTGGATAACAAGACTGCATTGTAACCGGTGCTGCAAGCGGCATTGGACTGGCCATCGCCATGCGGTTGGGCACCGAAGGTGCACGGGTGAGCCGACGTGGGTGGAGGCAAGGTCGAGAAGGCGCGCATCGGTTCGACAAGGGGCGCGCCGGGGAGGCCGCTATCACGGTGCTGTCGACTTGCGCTCACGCGTTCGGCAGGTTGGTGATAATCGTCAACAACGCGCCGGCCTGATAATCTTTAACCATTGAGGCATTCACTAGAGCGGGCTGGCTGAAGGTGCTGAGCGTCGACCTGCTGGGAGCAATTTATTTCGCCGGAAAGGCATTCGCTCATATGACATCTGGCGGCGTCATCGTAAAACATATTGAGTGTGCGCGGTCGAGACGAGCTCCGCATGTCGAGCTATACGCCGCGGCAAAGGCCACCCTCCTGTCTCTAACCGAGACCCGACGCAGTTCGCACCTTGGCCGACTGGGCATGAATCCGGACGATTACCGAACCAAATGGAACCTGCCTCGCAATTACCCGATGGTGGCACCCAACTATTCGGGAAGCGTTCCGCATATCGCCTCTAACACCCAGTAGCGGACAGCTCTCGCCTGAGGCGTCAGTCGTCGTTGAAGCGCTCCGGCATCGCATTCGAGGCCAAGGCTGGTGCACAAGGATCATGACATCGAATTCCACTCTTTACAGGAACAAGTGCCTTTCCTCGGGATTAGGATTCGACGCCGCAACGGCGTCGAACCCCAAAGGAGACTCACATGAAACGTAAGATTTTGACAGCTACAGCGATCTCTCTCTGTCTCGCCACCGCGGCCTTGGCGCAGTCGTCGGGAACATCCAGCGGCACGAACGGAACTTCCGGCTCATCGGCCGGGTCGGGTATGAGCTCTACGTCCCGCTCCGGCCAAAGCGGTATCCCGAGCGGCTGGGACAGCAAGCTCTCCGGCTCATTCTTCAGCGACGCCAATTCGGGAAGACTTCTGTCGCAGGATGAGATCCGCAAGAACTGGTCGTCCCTGAGCTCTGAACAGCAGGCACAGGTTCGCTCCGACTGCTCGAGAATGACGGCCAGTAACGGCACTGGCTCTGGCACAATGACCGGCACGTCAGGTAGCTCGGCTTCGACCGGCAGTGATACAACGGCGAGTATCGGCACCGGCTCTGGCACAGCCACCGGCACTTCAGGCAGCTCTGGTTCGACCGGCAGTAACACCACGGCCAGCAACAGCACTGGTTCGGGTACAACCACCGGCACGTCGGGATCCTCGAATACAGCTGGCGATACGACCGCCAGCACCAGCACGGGTTCGGGCGCGAACTCGGCTGCTCAAATGGCTTCGATGCGGCAACTCTGCACTCAGGTTCAAGGGATGTGAGTGAATGCGGCGCTCCGGGCCGGCTTGGCCGGAATAAGAAGAGGCCTTGAAGGCCCGGGCATCGCTTTGGTTTGGTAGCCATTTCGGCGCTGAAGTCGGCCGGAGATCGGGGTGACAACTCGGCGCTTGTCGCGCTGCTTTTCTATCGCCGGCGACCGTCCCTCGCCAATAGCGCGCTTCGCGTCGAGACACTTCTCCCGGCCGAGGCAAGCGAGATTCCGTCCCGTCCATACCTGCCAAGATAGACCGTCTCGCGGCGTCCGTTGAGCCTGTAATCCAGCCGAAAGGAGATCGCGCCACTGGGCATGACGCGAACATATATGCCGTCGCGGTCCGCAATCTAGATTTTCTCTTTTGGTTTCAGTGCCTTAAGGGCGGCATCCGTCAGCATACCCATTGCCTTCTGAAAAGTACCGTCAGTACAATTTCGAGGCTGCGTGGCAGGAAATTCCTTTTTTTTCTTCAATGCCTTAGGCAGAAAAAAGTACCGTCACGAGCCTCGTTGGCTCCTACGGTACTTGGAAAAACTCGGGTGGGCAATGTGCGGAAGGGTCCGTCAACCGGTCCGTCAAAGTTAATCTTTGCGTACCGATTGTCGCTGATTGTACGTGAAGGATTTATTTTTGTTTTCAGTAGGTTACATCGCAGATCGGCATATTTCGGCGGCGTTTGAGTGGGCCTGAATCACTCCCACTCGATGGTGCCTGGCGGCTTTGACGTCACGTCGTAGACGACGCGGTTGATGCCGCGGACTTCGTTGATGATGCGGGTGGCCGCCGCGCCGAGGAAAGCCATGTCGTAGTGGTAGAAGTCGGCGGTCATGCCGTCGACGGACGTCACGGCGCGCAGGGCGCAGACGAATTCGTAGGTGCGGCCGTCGCCCATCACACCGACGGTCTGCACCGGAAGCAGCACGGCGAAAGCCTGCCAGATGGCGTCGTAGAGGCCGGCCTTGCGGATCTCGTCGAGATAGATGGCGTCGGCCTCGCGCAGGATTTCGAGCTTTTCGCGGGTGATACCGCCGGGGCAGCGGATGGCAAGGCCTGGTCCGGGGAACGGATGGCGGCCAATAAAACTTTCGGGCAGGCCGAGTTCCTTGCCCAGTGCCCTCACCTCGTCCTTGAACAGTTCGCGCAGCGGCTCGACCAGCTGCATGTTCATGCGCGCCGGCAGGCCGCCGACATTGTGGTGCGACTTGATGGTCACCGACGGGCCGCCGGTGAAGGAGACGCTCTCGATGACGTCGGGATAGAGCGTGCCTTGCGCCAGGAAATCGGCGCCGCCGAGTTTCTTGGCCTCTTCCTCGAACACTTCGATGAACAGCCGGCCGATGGTCTTGCGCTTCTTCTCGGGGTCGGACTCGCCTTCCAGCGCCGAGATGAATTTTTCCGACGCGTCGACCAGGATCAGCGGCAGATTGTAGTGCTGGCGGAACATCGCCACCACGCCGGCCGCCTCGTCCTTGCGCATAAGGCCATGGTCGACGAGGATGCAGGTCAGCTGGTCGCCGACCGCTTCGTGGATCAAAAGTGCGGCGACCGAGGAATCCACGCCACCCGACAGCGCGCAGATGACCTTGCCCTTGCCGACCTGCTTGCGAATGGTTTCGACCGCATGCTCGCGATAGGCGCGCATCGTCCAGTCGCCTTCGATGCCGGCGATGTTGTGGACGAAGTTCCGGAGCAGCCTGGCGCCATCCGGCGTATGCACCACCTCCGGATGGAACATGATGCCGTACATCTTGCGCGCGACATTGCCGAAGATGGCGAAGGGCGAGCCTTCCGACTTGCCGAAGACTTCGAACCCCTTGGGCAGCGAGATGACGCGGTCGCCATGGCTCATCCACACCTGGTGACGCTGGCCGGGCGCCCACAGGCCTTCGAACAGCGGGCTGTCCTTTTCGATCTCGACGAAGGCGCGGCCGAATTCGCGATGGTTAGAGCTTTCGGCGACGCCGCCCATCTGCACGCACATGGCCATCTGGCCGTAGCAGATACCGAGCACCGGCACGCCGGCATCGAAGACGATCTGCGGAGCGCGCGGGCTGCCGATGTCTGATGTCGAGGCGGGACCGCCCGACAGGATCACGGCTTTTGGATTGATACGCTTGAAGGCAGCTTCGGCCGATTGAAACGGCACGATCTCGGAAAACACGCCGGCCTCGCGGATGCGGCGGGCGATGAGCTGCGTAAACTGACTGCCGAAATCGACAATCAGGACTGTATCGGGATGATTGGCTGTCGTCATGGCGAGCCTTTAGAGAAAGAAACGAGTCGGCGCAATGGGGTGCGTAGCCCGACTTTCAGAGCGCTGCCGGCTCTTGCCCAGGCTGCTCCTTGTGTAGCGTGCCGGAGCCGATGGCCTGTTCGAGGCGCACGACTGCATCCGCCAGCTTCTCGTCGATGACATGCAGATATTCGGTCCAGTCTCCAACGTGGCGCAGATCGGCTGCACCGTCTGAAATGCCGCGCAGGCCGATAAGCGGGACATCGAACAACTGGCAGGCGCGCAGGCAGGCGAAGGTTTCCATGTCGACCATGTCGGCGGCGATGGCGTCATAGGCGGCACCGGTGATGATGGCGCCGCCGGTCGACAGGCTGGCTTCTTTAATGCCCGGTATCCTGAACGGCAGCGGCACTGTCACCGGCAGGTCGAGAAACGGCGTAACCCCTTTCTCGAAGCCCAGCGGCGAAGCGTCGATGTCGCGATAGCTGACCGAGACCGCCTGGTAGATTTGCGTCTGTTCAAGCGTGCGGCTGCCGGCGGAGCCGAGCGAGACGACGAGATCGGGCAACGCCTTCTCGGATTTCAGCCATGACAGTTCGGCGCCGAGCCGCACACCTGCCTCTACCGGGCCGACGCCCGTCATCAGCGGCGTGAACAGTTTTTGCAGATGCGGACCGTACTCGGCCTGCGCCGCCATGACGAAAAGTACGTCCTTGCCGCCAATTCGCGACACTTTGCCGGTCATGAATTCGACTCCCTCGGCTGCGGAACAAAAAGGGCGGTGCTCTCGTCGGCTGCCGGCCCTTCGCTATGGCTCCGGGTCGCTCGAAAAGCCAATTTGGGGGCTTTTCGTCGGTTACACGGACCACTCCTCATCCCGCTATCCCGTCACGGCCAACCACCGTCATCATCGTGCCGGTCATGGTCGCGATCAGCTTGGCCTCGCCATCGGCGGCAAAGGCGTACGCCTGGCCATCGGCGACAATGATGGTGCGGCCGGGTTTGGTCACCGAGCCGCGGAACAGGAAGCGTTCGCCCCGGCCGGGCGCCAGGAGGTTGACCTTGAATTCGATGGTCAGCACGCCGGAATTTTCCGGCATCAGCGAGAACGCGGCATAGCCGCAGGCCGAGTCCAGCGCCGTCGAAATCACCCCGGCATGGAGGAAACCGTGCTGCTGGGTCAGTGCCTGGGAATAGGGCATTTCGATCTCGATGATGCCCGGCGTCACAAGGGTCAGCTCGGCGCCAATGGTCGCCATCGCCTGCTGGCGGGCGAACGACGCCCTGACGCGGTCCTCATAATCGGGTGCGGGTACGATCTTTGCTGCCATGGCCATCGCCCTGATTTATCTGCAAAGCTTATCGCAGACGCCTGAACGCCACGCAAATGCTTTTGCTGCACTGCAGCAAAGCACTCAGTTCAACAGGAGCAGCGACGCATTGAGCAAGGTGGCGAAGGCCACCCATAGGGCATAGGGCGCAAACAGCCAGCCGGAAACCCGGTCGCGGTTCCACACCGTGGCTATGAACAGCGCAATGCTGGCGAGAAGAGCCAGGATCACGACCAGTGCCGGCGCCACCAGTTTGGCGCCGAAGAAAGTCGGCGACCAGGCGAAGTTCAGAACAAGCTGGAGGGCCCAGATCTTCATCGCGGCGCCTGCTCGTTCCCGCTCCCATGTCCGCCAGCCGGCCACGGCGATCAGCACATAGAGGAGCGTCCAGGCCGGCGCGAAGACCCAGTTGGGCGGGTTGAAGGGCGGCTTGGCGAGCGAGGCATACCATTCACCCGGCAGCGTCGCATAGCCGATCAACAGGCCGCCGCCGAGCACCAGAAGGAGGAAAAGCAGAAGCGACACATATCTTTGCAAGAATTCTACCCCGTCTGGCGGCCGACGCCGCGCATCTGCAACTGGAGCGCTATGTCAGCCTGTCAATCGCAGCGTCAATTCGCCCGACGCAGCGCACAGAAATAGAAGCCGTCGGTGCCGCTCAGAGCCGGCGACAGCGAGATATCGCTTGTCTTGCCGATCCGGGCGGCCGCTGCGTGACCGGGGAAGCTGGCATCCCAAAGCGCGCGATGATCGACCGGAACGAAGCCCTTGTGCCGTTCGCGAAAGGCGGCGACCTGCTCGCCATTCTCCTCGTCGAACACCGAACAGGTGATGTAGACCAGCAGGCCGCCCGGTTTGACATAGGCCTTCGCCGCATCGAGGATCGCCGACTGCTCGCCCTTGCGGGCATCGAGCTGTCTTTGCGTCAGCCGCCATTTGGCGTCGGGACGGCGCCGCCAGGTGCCGCTGCCGGTGCAGGGCGCATCGACCAGCACAATGTCCATATGGCCCACGAGGGGGCTGAGTTCAGCCGGCTTGGTGACGACCTGCACGTTGCGGTTTTCCGAACGGCGGATGCGGTCGAAGATCGGCGCCAGTCGCGCCTTTTCGGCATCATGGGCGAAGACCTGGCCTTTGTTGGCCATCGCCGCAGACAGCGCCAGCGTCTTGCCGCCGGCGCCGGCGCAGAAGTCGAGCACCTGCATGCCGGCCTGCGCGCCGGCAAGGGCGGCAACGATCTGCGAACCCTCGTCCTGGACCTCGAACCAGCCTTTCTGGAAGGCCGGCTCGGCCTGTACGTTCGGGTGCCTGCCGTCGCCGTCGATGGGCGGGATGCGAATGCCTTGCGGCGCGATAGCAGCCGGTTTGGCGCCGGTGTCGGCGAGTTCAGCCAGCACTTTGGCGCGGTCGGATTGCAGCGTGTTGACCCTGATGTCGAGCGGCGGGCGGGTCGCCAAGGCAGCACCTTCCGCGACCCAGCCTGCGCCAAAGGCTCGTTCGAACAACGGCGCGCACCAGTCGGGTACGTCCGCTCGCACCGCCTCCGGCGCGCCTTCAGGCCGGCGCTCGGCCAGCGCCTGCAACTCGGCGGCGCTGAGCAGCGGCGGCGCGAACTTGTCACCCTGGAGCGCATCGTTAAGCGATTGCGGCGTCTGGCCCCATTCGATGAGCAGCGCGCCGAAGCCGATGGCGCGGGGCGTGTCTTCACCCAAAAGCCAGCCGGCGGAACGTTTGTGGCGCAGCGCGTCGTAGACGATGTTGCCGATCGCCGCGCGGTCGCCGCCGCCCGCAAAGCGATGCGACAGGCCCCAATCTTTCAGCGCATCGGCCACCGGCCGGTGGCGCCGGCCAATGTCGTCCAGCACTTCAATGGCTGCCGCCAGCCGTCCGCCCAGTCGCATTCGTCATTCCATCTATCGAGCACAGTATCTTTCGGCCTGCTCTTAGAGCGTTTCGCGTCGAGATTGAACCCCGCTTGAATTTCGCGGCGACGAGGCCTTCCGCTCGCGGCGACGATTTTCCCCGCCGGCAAATGTCCGCCCGCCGGCGATAACAAATCTCAAATATATGCAAGGTCTCTAATGTTGGTAACTGGCCGCCGTAAGCACGATCTGTGGCGCAATTGCTCTGCTTTCCAAGCTTTTGCGTTGGGAATACTCTTTGCGCCATGATTCGCGGCGCGGAAAAGCGGACCGACGGATCGATACGAGGAGAGGGCAATGAAAACGTATCTTGCGGAAGTTCTAGGGACATTTCTATTGGTGTTTATCGGCACGGCGTCGGTGGCGACGGGTGGCTTTCTCGCCGACTTGCCGCTGGGCCAGGAAGCCATCGGCCTGGCGTTCGGCATCGGCCTGATTGCGGCGGCTTACGCGGTGGGTCCCATCTCAGGCGCACATCTCAACCCGGCCGTCACGCTCGGCGTCTTCCTTGCCGGCCGGCTGCCGGCCAAGGATGTCATTCCTTACTGGATCGCGCAGATCATCGGCGCCATTCTGGCCTCGCTGGCCCTGTGGATCATCGTCTCCGGCCAGACCGGCGGGCACACCACCGGTTTCGGCGCCAATGGCTGGGACGTGGCGAAATGGGGGACGAGTTCGGCCTTCCTGTGGGAGCTGATCGGCACCTTCACCTTCGTCACCGTCATCCTCGGCGTCACCGCCGAGAAGCACTCGACGGCGTTCGCCGGCCTGGTCATCGGCCTGACACTGGCCGGACTGCACTTCGCAATGATCCCGGTGACCGGCACCTCGCTCAATCCGGCGCGTTCGATCGGCCCGTCGCTGTTTACCGGCGGCGCAGCCCTCAGCCAGCTCTGGCTGTTCATCGTTGCGCCGCTGATCGGCGGCGCAATCGCTGGCGTCGTCGCCAAGGCACGCATCTTCGAAAAGGACTGATTTCGAAGCCTGCGAAAACGAAGGGGGCGGGCCTCGGCCCGCGCCTTTTTGCTTGGGAGGCACTGCTATCAGGCGGCGATGTCGAAACGGTCGGCGTTCATCACCTTGGTCCACGCCTTGACGAAATCACCGACGAATTTCTGCCCGGCATCCGCCGACCCGTAGACCTCGGCCAGCGCGCGCAGCTGCGCATGCGAGCCGAAGATCAGGTCGGCGCGCGTGGCGGTCCACCTGACCGCCCTGGTCTTGCGGTCGCGTGCTTCGTAGACCTCATGCGAGCCCGGGTCGGAGGCCGGATCCCAGATGGTGCTCATCGAGAGCAGGTTGACGAAGAAGTCGTTCGTCAGCGTGCCCGGCCTGTCGGTCAACACACCATGCTTCGAGCCGCCGGTGTTGGCGCCGAGCACGCGCAGGCCACCAACCAGCACCGTCATCTCCGGCGCCGTCAGGTTGAGCAGTTGCGCCCGGTCGACCAGCATGGCTTCGACCGACATCGGCGGTTTGCCCCTGACATAGTTGCGGAAGCCGTCAATTTTCGGCTCGAGCGCCGCAAAGGAATGGACGTCGGTCTGCGCCTGCGAGGCGTCGGTGCGGCCGGGCGTGAAGGGAACCTTCACCGCATTGCCGCCATCCGTTGCGGCTTTCTCGACCGCGGCGACGCCGCCGAGCACGATGAGGTCGGCCAGCGAGACCTTCTTGCCGCTTGCGTTGAACTCGTTCTGGATGGCTTCGAGCTTCGCCAGCACGGTAGCCAGTTCGACAGGCTGGTTGACCTCCCAGTCCTTCTGCGGCGCCAGGCGAATGCGCGCGCCATTGGCGCCGCCGCGCTTGTCGGAGTTGCGGAAGGTCGAGGCCGAGGCCCAGGCGGTCGAGACCAATTGCGAAACGCTGAGGCCCGAAGCCAGGATCTTGGCCTTCAGCAATGCGATGTCCTGGTCGCTGACCAGCTCATGGTCGACGGCCGGAACCGGATCCTGCCAGATCAGCTCTTCCTTCGGCACCAACGGGCCGAGATACCGCACGACCGGCCCCATGTCGCGATGGGTGAGCTTGTACCAGGCACGGGCGAAGGCATCGGCGAACTGCTCCGGATGCTCATGGAAGCGGCGCGAGATCTTCTCATAGGCCGGGTCGGCCCGCAGCGCGAGGTCGGTGGTCAGCATTGCCGGCGCATGACGCTTCGAGGGATTGTGCGCGTCCGGCACCGTAACCGCGCCAGAGCCGCCCTTCGGCGTCCACTGATGGGCCCCGGCCGGGCTCGTGGTCAGCTCCCATTCGAAGTTGAAGAGATTGTCGAAGAAGTTGTTGCTCCACTTGGTCGGCGTCGTCGTCCAGGTAACTTCGAGGCCGGACGTGATCGCATCGCCGGCAATGCCGGTGGCATGCTTGCTCGACCAGCCGAGGCCCTGCGCCTCGATGCCCGCGCCTTCCGGCTCGGCGCCGACCAGTGTTGCATCACCGGCGCCATGGGTCTTGCCGAAGGTGTGGCCGCCGGCGATCAGCGCCACGGTTTCCTCATCGTTCATTGCCATGCGTCCGAAGGTCTCGCGGATGTCGCGGGCCGAGGCCAGCGGATCCGGCTTGCCGTTCGGCCCTTCCGGGTTGACGTAGATCAGGCCCATCTGCACCGCGCCGAGATGGCCGTGCAACTCACGGTCGCCGGAATAGCGCTGGTCGTCGAGCCACTTGGTTTCCGAACCCCAGTCGACATCCTGCTCGGGCTCCCAGACATCGGCGCGGCCACCGGCAAAGCCAAAGGTCTTGAAGCCCATCGATTCCAGCGCGACGTTGCCGGTGAGAATCAACAGGTCGGCCCAGGAGATCTTGCGGCCGTATTTCTGCTTGACCGGCCACAAAAGCCGGCGCGCCTTGTCGAGATTGGCGTTGTCCGGCCAGCTGTTCAGCGGCGCGAAACGCTGCTGGCCCGCACCGGCGCCACCCCGGCCGTCGCCGATGCGATAGGTGCCGGCGCTGTGCCAGGCCATGCGGATGAACAGCGGCCCGTAATGGCCGAAATCGGCCGGCCACCAATCCTGCGAATCCGTCATCACCTTGTGCAAATCCTCGATCACCGCGTCGAGGTCGAGCGTCTTGAACTCCGCGGCGTAGTCGAAAGCTTCGCCCATCGGGTCCGAAAGGCTCGACTGCTGGTGGAGAACGCCGATGTCGAGCTGGTTCGGCCACCAGTCGCGGTTGGTCCTGGCGGAGGTTCCATGCGCGACCGGGCATTTGCCGGCGCTGTTGTCGTCGGTCATCGCGTCCATCTTGGCCTCCGAATTGCTGATTTTATGTGTTGTTTTTTCCGGGCCGGCCGGGAGCCGCGCCACTCTGGAATGGTTCCAGACTAAGCCGTCTCTTCGATAAAAACAAATTGCCTTTCCTGTTTGTTGCGATAGGCTTTCCTTATGATTGGCTTGACCGTGCGGCAGATGCAATATTTCGAGGCTTTGGCGCAAACGCTGCATTTCGGCCGCGCCGCAAAACTCGCCGGCGTCAGCCAGCCGGCGCTGTCCGCGCAGATCGCCGAGATGGAGCAAAGGCTGAACTGCCGGCTGTTCGAGCGCGGCGGCAAGACGGTGCGGATGACGGAAGAGGCGCAAGCGCTGCTGCCACGCATCGAGCGCATCCTGCGCGACATCAGTGATGTCGAGACGACGGCCCGGCGCGGCCGCCCGGCCATGGAAGGCCGCTTCCGGCTGGGCATCATCCCGACCGTGGCGCCGTATCTTTTGCCGCATGTGCTCCCGGAGCTGAAGCGGCATTTTCCGTCCCTGCAGCTCGAACTGCGCGAAGCAGTGACGGCATCACTGGTCGAGGACACGGCAACCGGACGGCTCGACGCCTTCATCGCCGCGCTGCCGCTCGAGCAGCCGGGCCTGGTCACCGAGGAACTGTTCGCCGACCGCTTCTTCCTCGCCGTGCCAGCCGGAGATCCAGCCTTCGCCTCGCCACCGGTGCCGCCGGAAAGCCCGGCGCTGGAGCGGTTGATGCTTTTGGAGGAAGGCCACTGCCTGCGCGAACAGGCGCTGGCCCTGTGCGGCAGCGTGCGTCCCGTAGCAATGGCAAGCTACGGCGCCACCAGCCTGACGACGCTGCTGCAGATGGTGGCGCATGGTCTCGGCGTCACGCTCATCCCCGAAATGGCGGCAAGGCCGGCCAGCGCCATGCCGGACCTCAAGATCGTGCCGTTCCAGGAGCCAATGCCGCAACGCACGATCTGCCTCGCCTGGCGCCGCAACAAGGTGCGGCATGATGAATGCGTGGAACTGGCGAAGATCATTCGGGGGTTGGATGCGGCGGTGCTGGGGGTGTGAGTCGTTTGGGTCTTGGATGGCGCCTTGGGAACCCCGAAAAGAAACTCAAATCAGGCGCGTTCGAGAATACCCGCCTTGACGGCTGGTCGCCAGATCGCACCAAAGCCTCAAGGGATAAATACCAGAAATACATACGCGAAAAATACCACGGCATGGACGATTCCGGTCAGGAAGGTCGTCCTTTCGTTGCTAAAGCTTACGCCGCATATGAAAAGCGCTAAAACCAAAAGCACTGCATCAGCCTCCGGCAGCCCCAGGGTTAACCCTCGCCCCGTCAGCAGGCTGGCTGCTGCGACCGCCGGTATTGTCAAACCAATCGTGGCGCAGGCCGAACCCATTGCGACATTCAGCCCGCGCTGCAGCTCGTTGTTGAGTGAAGCGCGAACCGCCGAAATGGCCTCCGGCATCAAAACCAGACCCGCGATCATTGCTCCCACAATGCTGTCAGCCTGGGCCACCTGGTAGGCAACGAGCGCATCTTCCACACTTGCGGCGACCTGCTCGGCGAGCATGACAATTCCGATCAGTCCGATGACCAGGAGCAGAGCGCTGGAAGAGACGCTTTTGTGAGGGGCGGTTCGCGCCGGAACGTCGTGTGCCAGTCCTTCGATGAAGTCGTCCCGGTGCCGGACGGTTTGCGCGAACACAAAACTTGCATAGAGCAGCACAGAAAGTACGCTCACAAAACCAAGTTGAGCTGCTGAAAATGTGCCGGGATCGGTGGTCCGTGTATAGGTCGGCAGGATAAGCGTCATGACGGTCAGTGCGACCAGAACGGCCAGATATGCGCTGGTCCCTTGCCGGACAATTGCCTGCTTGCGGTGACGCCAGCCGCCAAACGTGAGACACATTCCGACAACGCCCGTGGAGGCAATCATCACCGTCGAGAAGACGGACTCACGTGCAAGCGTGGGGTTGTTCTCTCCATGCAGCATCATGGAAACGATGATCGACACCTCGATAGCCGTCACGGCAAAAGTCAGCACCAATGTGCCGTAGGGCTCTCCCACACGGTGGGCAACCGCCTCGGCGTGGTCGAGCACCACGAAAATGGTGATGAACATGATCGCACTCGAAAGCGCTCCGACGAGGACCCTGACGCTCTGCGAACCTTCGTCCACCGATAGCCCGCTGGCTCTGACCGCAACGGCCATCGCGACGGCAGCCAATGGCATCGCATAGGACGTCACCAATCGTGCGAAACCAGTCATTCAAGCCCCCATGCGTTTCTGCGAACCTTGCGGCAGGCCTGTATGGAGCACCCCGATGTCATTGCGAAGCCGGCAATCTCCATCACCGGCCTCAGCCCCTCAAGCCGTCTTCTGCACCACCAGCCCCAGTTCCTCCATCATCGCCTCGCGCATCAAAAACTTCTGCGGCTTGCCCGTCACCGTCATCGGCAGTTCGGTGCGGAAGCGGATGTAGCGGGGGATTTTGTAGTGGGCGATCTGGCCGGCGCAGAAATTCTTGATCTCCTGCTCGGTGGCGATCTGGTTGGGCTTCAGCACGATCCAGGCGCACAGCTCCTCGCCATATTTGGCGTCGGGAATGCCGAACACCTGCACCTCCTTGACCTTGGGATGGCGGTAGAGGAATTCCTCGACCTCTCTGGGATAGACGTTTTCGCCGCCGCGGATGACCATGTCCTTGACCCGGCCGACAATGTTGCAATAGCCCTCGGCGTCGATGGTGGCGAGATCACCGGTGTGCATCCAGCCGTCGGCGTCGATCGCCTCGCGGGTTTTTTCCGCGTCGTCCCAGTAGCCTTTCATGACGGAATAGCCGCGGGTGCACAGCTCACCCGGCGCGCCGACGGCGACGGTGGCGCCCTCGGCGTCGATGGCCTTGACCTCGACATGCGGATGGATGCGGCCGACAGTGGAGACGCGTTTTTCCAGCGGATCGTCGACGCTGCTCTGGAACGAGACCGGGCTGGTCTCGGTCATGCCGTAGGCGATGGTCACCTCTTCCATATGCATCAGCGACACCACCTTCTTCATCACCTCGATCGGGCATGGCGAGCCCGCCATGATGCCGGTGCGCAGGCTGGACAGATCGAAGCTGGTGAAGTCGGCGTGGTCGAGCATGGCGACGAACATGGTCGGCACGCCGTAGAGGCCGGTGCAGCGTTCCTGCGCCACCGCCTTCAGCGTCGCGCCGGCGTCAAAACCCTCGCCAGGAAACACCATGGTCGCGCCCTTGGTAACGCAGCCCATCGTGCCCATCGACATGCCGAAGCAGTGGTAGAGCGGCACCGGGATGCAGAGCCGGTCGTCGACGGTGAGCTTGATCGCAGCGGTGACGAAATTGCCATTGTTGACGATGTTGGTGTGGGTCAGCGTCGCGCCCTTGGGCGCGCCCGTCGTGCCTGATGTGAACTGGATGTTGATGGCCTCGCCCGGCTTCAGCCCTTCGGAGATGCGGTCGAGGCTGTCATGCTCGTCGCGGCCGGCCATCGACAGCACATCGGCGAAATTGAACATGCCGGGCGAGTTGTCGTCGCCCATGCGAATGACGATCTTCAGCGCCGGCAATTTCTGCGCCCTGAGCTTGCCGGGGGTGGCCCTGGCCAGCTCCGGCGCCAGCGTCTCGAGCATGCCGAGATAGTCAGAGGTCTTGAAGCTGGCGGCGGTGACCAGCGCCTTGCAGCCGACCTTGTTGAGGGCATATTCCAGCTCCGTCAGCCGGTAGGCCGGGTTGATGTTGACCAAGATCAGGCCGATCCGAGCGGTGGCGAACTGGGTGACCAGCCATTCCCAGCGGTTAGGCGACCAGATGCCGACACGGTCGCCTTTTTCGAGGCCAAGCGCCAGGAAGCCGGCGGCGAGCGTATCGACCGTGTCCGACAGTTCGCTCCAGGTGAAGCGCTTGTCCTGGCCGACGAAGACGGCAGCATCCTGCGTGGCGTATTTGCTGACCGTGCCGGAGAAAAGCTGAGGGATCGTCTTGTCGAGCAGCGACGGGGTGCGCTCGCCGGAGACATGCGCCCTGCCATCGATCGGCGCGATGAACGCCCTGCCGCGCCCGCGCAGATTGGTGGCGTTCTTGAGCTCGTCGAGATTGATCGCCATCGCCGTCTCCTCCCGATGAGTGAGCCTAGCAGCCTGATGGGGTGGTGGAAAGTACAGGCGGTTTCCCTCCCCTCGAGGGGAGGGTGCCTCCCGAAGCGCGGGGGGTGGGGTGTGGCTCGTATACACATCACCCCGCC